>JAFLKA010000522.1 GCA_022712735.1 Marinosulfonomonas sp.
CGAAGACACGCTCTGCACCTATCAGCCCCAAGGCGGGGCGATTATCACGCCGATGGTTCCGGCAACGGGTGCGATGCTCTGGGCCAAAGATGCCGAAACGCATCTGGCCCGCATCCCCGGATTTGTGCGCCGTATGGTGCGGCGGCGCGCCGAGGATTACGTGCGCGGCGAGGGTCGTGCGGAAGTGACCAAAGACGATCTGACCCTGCTGGCCAAACGCCGTTTTGGCGACGCTGGCCCGCCTGCGTTTGTGAAGAACATGCGAGGGCGCCCCGATGCATGATGTGATCGTCATTGGTGGTGGAATTTCAGGGTTGGCGACTGCGCACGACCTGAGGATGCGCGGGTTGGATGTGCAATTGCTTGAGCGGCAAGTGCGTGTCGGTGGTAATGCCATATCCGAGCGTTTTGACGGGTTTTTAATGGAACACGGGCCGACTACGTTTAATGCGTCGGTGCCCGAGGCGGTTGAGAAAATCCGCGAACTTGGCCTGCTGGATCAGGCCCATGATCTGGGGCCGAATGTAAAGCAGCGCTATCTACGGGACGGCGGCAAACTGACCGGCATTGCGGCCAGCCCGATGGGGTTCTTCAAATCGAACTACCTGTCTAAAACGGCACGGCTACGCATCCTGATGGAAGGGCTGATCCCGCGCAACAAATCTGGCAATGAAGAAACCATCCACGCCTTTGTTGCCCGTCGCTTTGGCCGCGAATTTGCTGACAAGGTGATGGAGCCGATGGCGGCTGGAATTTTCATGGGCGATTCAAAGCAACTGTCGATCAGCGGCGCATTTCCCAAACTGGCCGAGATGGAACAGGAACTTGGATCAATCACCCGAGGGGTTTTGCGGGCCAAACGCGGCTCTGAACCCGGACGGCATTTATATTCGTGGGACAGGGGCATTGGCACCATCCCGCATAGGTTTGCAGCGGGGTTGGACACGCGGGTTCATACGGGTGTCACTGTTCTGGGGCTTTGCAAAACCGCATCCGGTTTCAAGGTGGAAACAAGCCACGGCACCCGCATGACCCGTGCGGTGGTTTTGGCTGTGCAACCCCATGTCGCGGCCAGCCTGTTGGAGACTATTGATCCGGATGGAGCGGCTGCAACGGGTCAGATTGCAGCGCCGCCAATCAATGTGGCGTTCTTTGGCTATAGGCGGGAACAGGTCGAACACCCGCTGGATGGGTTGGGATTTTTGGCAACCAAAGATGATGCTCGCATTCTGTCAGGTGCGCAGTTTGCCTCGACCATGTATCCGGGGCGCGCGCCTGACGGGTATGTGTCGATCTCGGCCTATGCGGGCGGGGTGCGCAATCCCGAACTGGCCAGCATGCCGGAGGCAGATTTAACCGCACAAATGCACACGGAACTGGCCGAGATGTTGGGCCTCAAGGGTGCGCCGGTTGTGACAAAAACCCGCCGTTGGGCGTTGGGCTTGCCGCAATACACCATTGGCCATACCGCGCGGCAAGCCGTGTTCAAGCAAACACCGGAGCGGGTAGAGGGGCTGTTTGTGACGGGGAATTATACCCAAGGTGTGTCTGTCGCCAATTGTCTGAAATCTGCGGCTGGAACGGCGGCTCATGTTGCAGAATTGCTTGCGGAAAACCAGAAACCAGCGGGTGTTACTTCGGTAACCGGCTAGGCGTTCACCTTCTCCACCGCGGCAATGAAACTGTAGCCAATCCCGTGGATGGTTTTGATATACTCGGTCCCATCAACGCCGGAACCCAGTTTTTTACGCAACCGCATGATATGAACATCAATCGCCCGATCACCTGCAAAACTCTCGCGACCACGGGCGGCATCCAGCAACTGGTTGCGGTTGAAAACCGTGTGCGGATTGGTGACGAACATATACAGAATTTCAAATTCTGTGGTGGTCAGGGGCTCGGATTTGCCGGACCCTATGCGCAACAGCGAGCGTTCGTTCAAATTTACCGACCAGTCATCAAACTGATAAAGAACCGATTTGGGCGAGACCTGTTCAGCCGGTTTGCTACGGCGCAAAATGGTGCGCACCCGGGCCAGCAATTCGCGCGGCTCGTAGGGTTTGACCATGTAGTCATCGGCACCAAATTCCAGCCCGACAACCCGATCAAAAGTTTCTGTGCTGCCCGACAGCACCAGAATGGGCAGGTTGGAATCGCGCCGGATATCGCGGGTGATATCCAACCCGCTTTTGCCCGGCAGCCCGATGTCCAGAATGCACAGGTCTACCTTTTCGCGGTCCAGAACCGCCTGCATCTCGCGCCCGTCAGCGGCGCACATCACGCTGTACCCCTGTTTTTCCAGATACCGCTTCAGAAACGAGGTGATCTGTGGGTCATCGTCAACAACAAGGATGAGTTCCTTTTGCACGGGCAAGCCTTCAATAATTAGAATCGATAGTGCCACATTATCCAAATTCCGACATTTCGCACCCGAAATCTGGATTAATACGCAGCAAATGATGGAAATTCACCCCTGGATGGCCTAAGATTTGCGAATATCGGCAAGAGGCCAGAAATGTTACCAACCCCGCAGAAAACCAACCCGAAACGCCGTCGGCGGATGATGCCGATCGCGGTGACGGGTGCGGTGATCTTGCTGCTGATTTTGGCGGTGATGCTGGCCCTTAGTAACGAGACCGGCGCGCGGTTCCGCAATATCAAAACCGGCTGGGAAGAATATTCACAAGCGGCCGATCCGCGCGGCATATGGATATCGGAAATCCGTGGTTATTTCGGCTATGGCGGGATGATCCACAACTTCAAAAACTACGTGCTGCGGCAAGACGCGAAATACGAACAAACCTTGCGGATCCAAAGCCGTTTACTGATGGACGCGATTGAAACATATCAGGCGTCCGGACCGGATGCGATTGAACAGGAGGCATTGGCGCGGATCAAGCGCGTGGTCGAGGAATACACGCGCAATATCGAAATTATCAGCAACAGCGTCATTGAAGGTAAAACGGCTGAACAGATTGATGCGCTGGTGCGGGTGGATGATTCTGGCGCATTGCAGGCGCTTTCGGTTTTGGAGCGCCATTGGCTGGATGGCCGACAGCGAAATCTGAATACCATTGTTGCGGCCCTGTCCGAAGGTGATGCGCTGGTGCGCTCTCTGGCGGGTGTGATGGTGCTGCTGACTGCCCTTGTGGGCCTAATCGCAATGATGATTTTTACCCTTGTTGGCAATGCGTTACGCTCAAATGCAGCGCAGTTGAAAGAACTTGAGGCGCGCAAAATCGCGCAAGTCGCGGAACGCAAACTGGCGTGGGTGGTGCAGCAAAGCCCGGCCTCGATCATGATCACGGATACGCATGGCAAGATCGAGTTTGCCAATCGAAAATTGCTGGAAATGACCGGATATTCCGAAGACGAGCTGATCGGAAAATCCCCGAGCATTCTGAAATCCGGGCATACACCGGAAGCCGCCTACAAGGACATCTGGAAGCGTCTTAGTCAAGGTCAGCCATGGCATGGAATTTTTAAAAATCTGCGAAAAGACGGCAGCCATTACTGGGCAAAGACAAGCCTGCTGCCGTTGCTGAATGAACAAGGCGAAACCACAAACTATATTGGTGTGGGCGAGGACATCACCGAAAAACGCCATGTGGATGAGCAGATCGCGCAGGTGCAAAAGATGGAGGCGGTGGGCATTCTGGCCGGCTCGATCGCGCATGATTTCAACAATGTGCTGATGACGATTATCGGAAATACAGAGCTGATAAAACTTGAAGCCGATGATTTGGGGGCGCCTGAGGAGCTGCAACATTCGATTGAACACATTGAAATTGCCTCGCGGCGGGCCCGTGCCCTGATCCAGCAACTGCTGACGTTCGCACGCCAACAGCCGGGGCGGGCGCGGCGTTTAGAGCTGCACGAGGCGATTGAAGAAGCCCTTGAGCTGATCCGTGTTTCCACCTCGCCATCGGTCAGGATCAGCTTTGAATCGAAGGTGAAGCAAGCCGCAACCGAAATTGACCCCACGGCGTTTTTCCAGATTGTAATGAACCTGTGCCACAATGCGGTCGAGGCGATTGGTGATAAGGGTGGGGAAATTGAACTGCGTCTTAGCCGGATCAGGAAGGGGGGTAAAAACGGCCTGAAACCCCTTCCCAAAGGGGCAATAGGAACCATCAAACTGGAGATTGACGACAACGGCCCGGGAATTCCTGTGGCCATTCAGAAAAAGGTATTCGAGCCGTTCTTTTCCACCAAACCGGTTGGCAAGGGCACCGGACTTGGCCTTGCTATTGTTCGCAACTGGGTCGAGGAATCCGATGGTCAGGTTCTGCTGGACAGCAGTCCGCAAAGAGGCAGCTGTTTTACGATCCTGTTTCCTGAATATAAAGTGGTCGATAGCAAAACAGAACAACAGGACCGTGTCCCCAGAGGGCATGAACATATCCTGCTGGTCGATGACGAGGAGGAGCTGCTTTACACCATCCGCCGGATGATGGCGCGGCTGGGATATCGGGTCGAGGCATTCTCGGACCCGACCCTTGCCTTGCATGCATTTCGCGCCAACCCGCAAAGCTATGATGCCATTGTTACCGATATGATGATGCCGGGGATGAATGGCGCGGAACTGATCACAGCCCTACATGAAATCCGCAGCGATCTGCCTGCGATGATGATCAGTAGCTATATGCTGGAAGGGTCGCTTCCCGACGGGTTTGAGGGGGTAGTGAAGGTGCAAAAGCCGGTTAATATGGCCGGTCTGGCCGAGGCAATGCGCCTTGCGCTTGATGCAAAGCAAGGCTGATCCGTTACAATAATTTACAAAGCGAAATGTAATGTAACGGATATTAAATCCTGATGAAACATCACGGGGATATCCATTACGTGCGCGGCTTGGCTGCGCCATTTGGCATGAGGGGAATTTGCATGAACACGGTGGTGCGTAAGTTTACAGAAGTTCCGGTCGTTTCATCTGAAAACGATGTGATCAAGGCGATCCTGTCGCGCCATTCGGTGTCACCAAAACGTGTGGTGGCTCCAGGGCCGGATGCGGACCAGATCCTTGAGTTGATGTCCGCCGCTGCCGCCGCCCCTGACCACGGAAAATTGCGGCCATGGAGGTTCATAAATTTCCCCGAAAACAGTCGTGGCCAGTTGGCTGATGTGTTTCAGGCCGCGTTGCTGGAACGTATGCCAGATGCAAGTGCCGAAGCCCTGTCACGCGCCCGCGAAAAAGCCAGCCGCGCCCCTGTGGTTCTGGGGCTGGTGCTGCGTCTGGACCATGAAATCGGCATTCCGCATGTGGATGACCAACTGGTATCCGGCGGTGCTGCGTTGCAAAACGTATTGCTGGGTGCACACGCGATGGGCTTTGGTGCCCGCGCCCTAAGCGGTCAGGCCGTTCGCACGGCGGCATTTCGCAGGGCCCTGAATATTGCTGCTGATGAAATTTTCCTGTGTTTTATCGCTATTGGCACCCCGACATCGGCGCCCAGACGTAACGCACGTCCTGCACCTGAAACCTTGCTCACACAGTGGACGGGATAGCCGCTATTTGCCCTTCCAGACCGGATCACGTTTTTCGGCAAAGGCGCGGGCCCCTTCCAGTTGGTCGTCTGATGAGTAGAGCGCTTTGACGGTTGAAAATTTGCTGCCGGTGATCATATCGAGCGCGTCCTGAAACTTCATGTTCTCGGCCTCGCGCACCACTTCCTTGATTGCGGCCTGCACCAATGGCGGGCCATCCGCCAGTTCCGCCGCCAGCGCGTGCGCCTTTTCCATCAGCACATCTGCGGCATGGATATGGTTCACAAACCCCCATTTATGCGCCTCCTGAACGTCCAGCCAGCGCCCTGTCAGCAGCATGTCCATCGCCACGTGATAGGGGATGCGTTTGGGCAGTTTTAACGAGGCCGCGTCCGCAATAGTGCCCGACCGGATTTCGGGCAGCGCGAAACTGGCGTGATCTGCCGCGAGGATCAAATCGCAAGACAGCGCCAATTCCAGCCCGCCACCACAGGCGATGCCATTCACAGCCGCAATCACTACCTTGTTCATATCTGGCAGTTCCTGCAATCCGCCAAAGCCGCCGATGCCGTAATCACCATCGACCGCATCACCATCAGCGGCAGCTTTCAAATCCCAGCCGGGGCAAAAGAACTTGTCACCCGCGCCCGTCAGGATCGCCACCCGCAACGCGGGATCATCGCGGAAATCGGCGAACACCTGCCCCATGATCCGGCTGGTGGCCAGATCAATGGCGTTGGCCTTGGGCCGGTCCAGAGTGATCTCCAGCACCTTGCCGACAATGCGGGTTTTGATCGGGGTTTCAGTCATCTTTTTCTCCTATCAGGATCAGGGCGTCTGCGGCGATGGCGCCCTCAGACAGGCATATCAGCGGGTTCACCTCGACCTCGGCAATCACCCCGTGGTTCTGGATCACATAGTCCTGCACCGCGCACGCCGCGTCAACGATGGCATCGATATTGGCGGCAGGGGCACCACGATAGCCGTGCAGAAGTTTGGCAATTTTCAGGGTGTTGAGGGTGACCTTTATCTCGGCTGCGGTGGTGGGGATCAGCAAGGACGCGCTGTCCTCAAGCAGTTCGGCCAATGTGCCGCCCGCCCCGATGGTCAGCACATACCCGTGGGCCGCATCCAGCACCACGCCGATGAGCAATTCGCAGATCGTTCCTGTGATCATTTCCTCTAGCAGGAAGCTGTCGCAGGACATAGCTTGTGCGGCTTTGGTCACTTGGGTGGTATCTGTCAGGTTTAGTGCAACCGCGCCCGCTTCGGTCTTGTGAGCAATGCCCTCGCCCTTGAGCACTAAAGGGAAACCGATGGCGTTGGCGGCTTTGATCAACTGGTTTGTACTGGCTTGGGCAGAACGTGGAACGGATAACCCGTGTTTGGCAAGGGCTGCCTTGGCCCGTGTCTCGGTTAGGGTTTTCACATTGCGGGGCGGGCGGGGCAGTAAAATGGGGGTAGGGGCGGTTATTCCGCGCCCACATTCGGCCCCGACACGGGCTGCGGTCATGGCCTCTTGCAACCCGCATAGGGGTATGATGCCGGCTTTGATCAACTGGTGGGCGATATCTTCGGGCATGTTTTCCGGCAACGAGGCGGCAATCGCCATAGGTTGGTTGCAGCGCTGTTTCGTCTGGATGATTGCGGCAATCACACTGTCCCAATCGCTGGCATCACAGCGGTCTGCCCGCGGAAAATCCGACACCAGAATACCCAGTGCGATAGATGGGTCCATCATGGCGCTGAATGCATCGGTCATCGCATCTGTATCAGCCCAGATATAGGTGTGGTAATCCAGCGGGTTGGCCAGTTTCACCTTTGGCCCCAGGACCGTGCGCAGGTTATCGTGCTGGGTGGTGTTGAGGGCTGGGAAGGTGACGCCGGTTTTGAGGGCAAGGTCCGCCATCAGGCTTGCTTCGCCACCGGAACAGGACATTGAGCTGATCCGGTTCGAGAGGAGCGGTCCGGTGATGTGCAGCAGTTTCAGCGCCTCGATGAACTCGGGCAAGGTGTTGAGCTGCGGGATGCCAAGGCGGTGCAACAGGGCGCGCGCGCCAGCATCGCTACCGGCCAGTGATGCGGTGTGCGAAATGGTGGCGGCGCGGGCCTGATCAGATTGACCGACCTTCAGCGCTATGATGGGTTTCCCCAATTTGGCAGCCCGCTGGCTCAGGGCTTCAAGCGCGCGGATGTCACCGACCCCCTCAATATGCAGACCCAAGGCGGTGACGCGGGGATCATCCAGCAGACTGGCACCGATCTCGGCCAGTCCGATCTGGGCCTGATTGCCCGCCGTCACGATGTAGGCCAGCGGCAAGGCGCGGCGCTGCATGGTGATGTTGATGGCGATGTTGGATGACTGGGTGATGATCGCCACGCCGCTTTCGATATTTGTGGCCCCGTGCTGGTCCGGCCACAACAGGGCACCATCAAGGGCGTTGATATAGCCGTAGCAGTTGGGGCCGATGATTGGCATGTCGCCAGCGGCGGCCAGTAGCTGGCTTTGTAAATCCGCGCCGTTGCTGATCTCGTCGATGGCTTCTTGAAAGCCCGAGGCGAAACAAACCGCGCCGCCCGCGCCCAGTTTTGACAGCGCTTTGACGGCTTCAATAGTGGCGTGGCTGTTGATGCCGATGAAAGTGGCGTCGGGGGTAGCGGGCATGTTTTCAATGGATGTGTAGGCAGGGATGTTGGCGATTGTGGGCTTTGATGGATGCACCGGCCAGATCGGGCCAGTAAAGCCGAATTTCTGCGCTTGGGCGATGACATTTGCGCACCATGCGCCACCGCCGATCACAGCAATGGATTTTGGCCTCAGCAGTCTGGTGAGATTGCGCTTCAATGCCATGCTCCGGCGGGGGCAGAAAAGGCGGATGCCTCCGGCGGGGATATTTGGGCGAAAAAGAAGCCAAATTTTAGTAAAATTGTTTGGAGTTTGGGGAGAGGCATTGGGGGTTATGCTCCCAATGGGCGCAGCAAATCGCGGCTGATGATGTGGCGCTGGATTTCGGATGTTCCGTCCCAGATTCGTTCCACCCGCGCATCACGCCAGAAACGTTCAATCGGGAAATCATCCATCAGCCCCATGCCGCCGAAAATTTGCAAGCTGGTGTCGGTGACGCGGCCCAGCATTTCGCTGGCATAAAGTTTTGCCGAAGCGATTTCGCGGTTGGCGGGCAGGTTTTGGTCCAGCCGCCACGCGGCGGCGAGGGTGAGCCAGTCGGCGGCGTCGATTTCGGTGATCATATCAGCAATCTGGAAGCTGATGCCTTGGAATTTGCCGATCGGTTGGCCGAATTGTTCACGCTCGGCGGCGAAATTCAGCGCCAGATCAAAGCAGCGGCGCGCGCGCCCCACGGCCATAGTCGCAACCGTGATGCGCGTGGCGTAGAGCCATTCGTTCATCACCGCAAAACCGCCATCGACCTCGCCCAGAACCTGAGTGTCGGGCAGGCGGCAGTCGTCAAATTCGAGGATCATGTTTTTGTAGCCACGGTGGCTGACGGATTTGTAACCATCGCGGATGCTGAAGCCCTTGGTGCCGCGATCCACCAGAAAAGTAGTGATGCGTTTTTTGGGGCCGCGCGGGGTGTCGTCTTCGCCCGTTGCGACAAAAACGATGATAAAATCAGCGTGATCCGCGCCTGAAATGAAGTGTTTGGTGCCGTTGAGCACCCAGTCGCCATCATCACGCACCGCGGTGCATTTCATGCCGCGCACGTCTGATCCGGCAGCGGGTTCGGTCATCGCCAATGCGTCCATCCGCTCGCCGCGCACGGCGGGCAGCAGGTAGCGCTCGATCTGCTCGCCCTGACAGGCCATCAGGATGTTTTGCGGGCGACCAAAGAAATGGGTCAGTGCCATAGAACCACGGCCAAGTTCGCGTTCAACCAGCGCGAAATCGAGGTGCGACAGGCCAGCCCCGCCGACGGATTCGGGGAAATTGCAGGCGTAAAAGCCAAGATCGAGGGTTTTTTGCTTGATGGCGGCGGCAATGTCTGCGGGCACTTCGCCTGTGCGCTCGACCAAATCTTCATGCGGGTAAATCTCGTTCTCAACGAAGCTGCGCACGGTGGAAACGATCATTTCCTGCTCGCCAGTTAAACCAAACTGCATGCGCTACCCCCGTGGCGCCTGTTTGGTCAGGCCGAGCTTTGCGCGCACCTCATCCGGCCCGATAACCCGTGCGCCCATCGCCTCGATAATCACGCGGGCGCGGGCCACCAGCGCCTCGTTGGTGGCTAATTCGCCCTTGGCCAACCACAGATTATCCTCAAGCCCGACCCGCACG
>JAFLKA010000152.1 GCA_022712735.1 Marinosulfonomonas sp.
AGCCTGCGGAGCCGAGGCCGCATGGGTTGGCGCAACCCAAGTGTTGGCCGCCGGATCATTGGCCGATGTGGTGCGCCATTACACGGGGCAATCACCGCTGATGCCCGCCGTTGCCGGTGAGGTTCTGCGCCAAAACCACAGCCGCGACATGCGCGATGTAAAAGGGCAGGAACGCGCCAAACGGGCGTTGGAAATTGCTGCGGCTGGCCGTCATCATGTGCTGATGACCGGATCACCCGGATCCGGTAAATCCATGCTCGCCGCCCGCCTGCCCGGTATCTTACCGCCCCTCAGCGCAGTTGAGGCGTTGGAAACCTCGATGATCCATTCTCTGTCCGGCCTGCTGAGCGAGGGCGGCATCACCCGCGAACGCCCGTTTCGCGAGCCACACCACACGGCCTCAATGGCGGCCATTGTTGGCGGTGGGCGCGGGGCGAAACCGGGGGAAATATCGCTGGCGCATAACGGGGTTTTGTTCATGGACGAATTCCCCGAATACCCCCGTGCCGTGCTGGAAACCCTGCGCCAGCCGATTGAAACCGGCGAAGTCGTGGTGGCCCGCGCCAACGCCCACGTCAAATACCCCTGCCGCTTTATGCTGGTCGCCGCCGCCAACCCGTGCAAATGCGGCTACCTTGCCGATCCGTCGCGTGCCTGCGCCCGTGTTCCGCTGTGTGGCGAGGAGTATCTGGGCCGCATTTCAGGCCCCTTGATGGACCGGTTCGATCTGCGCATTGATGTCCCACCCGTGGCCTATTCCGATCTGGACCTGCCCGAAGCTGGCGAAACATCGGCCGACATGTCCGCCCGCATCGCCAGCGCCCGCGATATACAGGAAAAGCGGTTCATGGATCATCCCGACATGCGGGTGAATGCCGATGCCGAAGGGGCCGTGTTAGAGGAAATCGCCACCCCAGATGACGAGGGGCGAGCCTTGTTGATCAAAGTCGCTGAACGCTTTGGCCTATCCGCCCGTGGTTATCACCGTGTGTTGCGTGTGGCCCGCACCATTGCCGATCTTGAGGGTGTTAATGATGTGCGCAAACACCATGTGGCCGAGGCGGTCAGTTTCCGGCTGAGCGCAACGAAAGAGGTTTGATCCACGCCGCAATATCGCGCAACCCTTGGTCCGCTTCGGGTAACGTCCGCTGGAAAATTTGCCAGACATGGGGGTGGTTAGGCACAATTTTTTCTGTAACGCTCACCCCTTGGTCACGTAAATGAGTGGTCATCCGGCGGGTATCATCCAGCAGTATCTCGCTGTCACTGGCGGTTAGATAAACGGGTGTCTTGGCCGAAAACTGCGCTTTGATTGGCGAGGCGCGCACATCATCCGGTGTATGGTCCTGCATATATAAATGCGCCATATCCGCAGCGCGTTCCGCCGGAAGCATCACATCGGACTGCTCGTTGCCGGTAAAAGATGCTCCCGAAAACGATAAATCGGTCAATGGCGATAGTGCGAATACTCCTGCAGGCTGCGGCAGGGATTGGGCGGTAATTTCACCCAATAATGCCAAAACCAGACCACCACCGGCGCTGTCGCCGCCCATTATGATCCGGTCAGGCGCAATACCACGGTCCAGCAGCGCACGGTATGCCACAAGCGCATCATCAAACGCGGCCGGAAACGGGTTTTCCGGCGCAAGCCTGTATTTTGGCAAACACGCCGCCATTCCTGTCATCGCCGAAAGCCGCGCCAGCATCGCGCGGTGGGTTCTGGGCGAGCCAAAAACATAGCCGCCGCCGTGAAAATACAAGATCACCCGATCCTTGGCCGCATTTTTTGCACGAGCCCAATGGGCCGGAACCGTGTCCGCACCGACCTGCAACATATCATCGCTAAAACGGGTTTTGCGTGGTGACGGGAAAACCATGCGGGCCTTGAATTCAAACGGCTTTCGCAAATCATCGGGTGTTTTGGCCCGTGCCAGTTTGGGCTTTTCGAACAGGCGCAGGAACCCGTTCAGCATATGCAGCCGGATGCTCACGCCCGCTTGGCCTCGATCGCAACCCAGATTTTCTCGGCAATATTGGTGCCGTCAAACCGTTCCAACTCCTGAATGCCAGTGGGCGAGGTCACATTGATTTCGGTCAGATAATCGCCGATCACGTCAATGCCGACGAACACCTGCCCTTTTTCGCGCAACAACGGGCCGATGGCGGCACAGATTTCCTTGTCCCGTTCCGTCAGACCAATCTTTTCAGGCCGCCCACCAACATGCATGTTGGAGCGGGTTTCCCCGGGGGCTGGAACGCGATTGATCGCGCCCACAGCTTCGCCATCTACCAGAATAATCCGTTTGTCCCCGTTGGATACATCGGGCAGGAATTTCTGCGCGATCAGCGGTTCGCGGTTGATGCCCATAAATAATTCATGCAGCGAGGTCAGGTTTCGGTCGTTTTTGTCCAGCCGGAACACTCCCGCCCCACCGTTGCCATAAAGTGGCTTCAGGATGATGTCGCCATGCTCGTGTTTGAATTCTTTGATCGTTTCCAGATCCCGCGCGATCATTGTTGGCGGGGTCAGATCAGGGAATTGCAGCACCAGCAGTTTTTCGGGGTAATTGCGTACCCAGAACGGATCATTCACCACCAATGTATCTGGGTGGATCATATCCAGCAAATGCGTCGTGGTGATATAACCCATGTCAAATGGCGGGTCTTGCCGTAACCAGACAACGTCCCAGTCGGCCAGATCAATGTCCTGTTCCGCGCCCAGTGTAAAATGATTACCCTTTTGACGCTGCACAGTCAGCGGCCAGCCCCGCGCCATCACCCGACCCGCGCGATAGGACAGTTTGTCAGGTGTGTAATAAAACAGTTCATGCCCGCGCGCCTGCGCTTCTTCGGCAATCCTGAAACTGCTGTCGGCATCAATATCAATCGGCCCGATCGGATCCATCTGGATCGCAACTTTCAACGACATGGCTATCCCCCTATGCACCTCACCTACATGGCGCAGTGCGGCACAGGGTTCAATGGCAATGCTTCAATGCTTATGCGTCAACAATGCCCAAACGCATTTTCAATCACCTGAATATATCCAGCCTCATCCATCAATGCCACGTCAAACCGCACGTTAGTGTCCTGCCCATTCGGCTCGCCCGCCAAATATTCGGATGCAGTATTATAAATCCGCTTCATCTGGCGTTGCGATAACTGCTCTGCTGCACGGGCGAAATCGCGGCTTTTCTTAACCTCGACAAAGATCAGATCATCACCATCCCGCGTAATCAGATCAATTTCACCACCAGCCCCGCGCCAACGGCGGTCAGAAATCACATGGCCCATGCGCAAATAATGGCTTTCAACTGCGGATTCAGCCGCCAGCCCCGCGTGATAAGA
>JAFLKA010000473.1 GCA_022712735.1 Marinosulfonomonas sp.
ACCGGCAATCGACAGGGGCAGCAGGATTGATCTGAAGGTGCGCCATTGGCTCGCGCCCAGATCAAGACTGGCCTCGAGCAGATTGCGATCCATCCGTTCCAGCGACGAATAGATCGGCAGCACGGCAAACGGCAGATAGACATAGACCAGCCCGATCATCACGCCACTGGGATTGCCCAGAAATTTGACCGGCTGGAACGCCTCGCCCAACAGGGCAAAGCTGCCCAGCCCGATCATCGCCAGCGTCCCGTCGCCAAGGTTCCACAGCCATTCCAGCAGGTCATTCAGACGCCCGCGGGTGCCAAGGATGTTCAGCAACGCATAGGTGCGGATCAAAAGGTTGGTCCAGAACGGCAGGATAATCACCAGCAACAGCCATGGTTTGGCCTTGGCCGACGAGGTGGCGATCACCATCGCCACAGGGTAGGCGATCATGATGCAGATTGCGGTGGAAATGGCCGAAAGCCATAGGGACCGCCAGAACAGGGTCATGATTTCGGGCTGAAACAGGCGCTTGTAGTTGTCCAGCGTCCATGTGGTTTTGATTTCGGTCAGGGATATGTTTTCGCCAAAGCTGTAGACCCAGATGATCGCCAGCGGCACGAAAAAGAATAGCATCAGCCATCCGGCAGTCGGCCGAAAAACGCCATGAAGACGCGCGTATTTTTGCGAAAACTTTCCATTGGCCCCCGAGATGGCAACAGGGGCGCACCAGTAGCACGCCCCTAGAGTTCAATTAGCCAGCAGCGGTTACGCGTGTCCAGGCCGCGTCGATTTTTCCGAGCGCTTCTTGCCCTGGGAAAACTGAAACCTCGCATTTGGCCAGCGTTTCATCGGATGGGAAGATCGCAGTATTTTCATTGTATTCCGCATCCAGTTTTTCGCGGGCAGCAGCATTCGGTGTGGCATAGTAAACGTAATCAGCATTCGCCGCACCCACGTCTGCATCCAGCAAGAAATTGATCATTGCATGGGCCGCTTCAGGGTTCGGACCATCTTTGGGAATGCAAAGATCGTCTTCCCACAGCAACCCGCCCTCTTTTGGCACCACATAGCCGATGTCGTCATCCTCATCCATCGCTTGCAGGATGTCGCCGTTCCATTCCATCGCCAGATCGACTTCGCCCGCCAGCAACAGATCCTGTCCGTTGTCCGGCGCAAAGGCGGTGATGTTGGATTTCTGCGCGATCAGCATGGCCTCAGCGGCGGCGATATTCTCGTCAGACCAGTCGTTGATCGACTTGCCCATCAGTTTCATCGCCATTTGCATCAGGGTTTGGCCATCGCCGAGCATTGACATGCGGCCAGCGTATTCGGTCGAGGTATAGAGATCGTTCCAGCTGTCAGGCACTTTGCTGACTTTGGAAATGCGATACCCAATCCCGACAGTTCCCCAGAAATAGGGCATCGAATATTTGCGACCCGGATCATGCGCCGGATTGGCAAAGGCCGGATCGAGGTTTTTCATATTCGGGATTTTGCTGTGATCCAGTGGGACCAGCATATCGGCGATCAGCATGCGCTCCACATAGTCATTTGTTGGCACAATCAGGTCATAGCCTGGGTTGCCGTTGCGCAGCTTGGCGAACAGCTCGTCATTGTCGGCAAACAGATCGTATTGCACATCAATGCCGGTTTCCTTGGTAAAATCCTCAATCGTGGTTTCGCCAATATAGGTATCCCAGTTATAAAAGTTCAGCTTGCCATCGGCGGCAAACGCGCCTTTGGGCATGTTCAGGGTCAGGCCGACGGCGCCAGCGCCAGCTAGCATGGCCCGACGACTAATCGGCATCCGGTTCTTACGCATTGGTAGTTCTCCCGTTGGATCGGCTCTCGTCTTGCGAGCGCTCGTGTGTTATAACACGTCAACGCTAATACGGAGCCATGATTTACTCAAGCAATTTGTTGAATTTCATCGGTGCCCACGAATTTGGATGGGGAAGAAGATGTCGGTCGTCGGGAAACCCGAACAATATAGGCCCAACACAAAAGCCGATGATTTGCAGCGTCGTTTGCGCCGGTCGCTGTTTGATGGCGGATTTGAGCCAGGGCAGGCGATTTCCATCCGCCGCATTGCCGAGGAACACGACATCAGCGTTATTCCGGCACGCGATGCCCTGCGCGGATTGGTTGCCGAGGGTGTTCTGGTGTTCAAGGACAGCCGCACGATCGTGGTGCCGGAACTGGACAAACAGCGCATCCGTGACATCAGGTTTGCGCGGGTCAGTCTGGAACGTGAACTGGCGTATCGGGCATTTGCGAATTTCGATGCGGCGGATTTACCGGCGCTCCGCGAAATTGACGCCAAACTGGATTGCGCGATTGAAACAAATGACACCCACGCCTATGTGCACGGAAATTATGCCTTTCACTTTCACATATACGAGCGGGCGAATTCGCCTGTGATCCTGCGTCTGGTTGAATCGCTCTGGCTGCAATATGCGCCCAGCATGCGCATGGTCTGCACCCTGTTTGGCGCCAGCGGGATTGCCCATGATTATCACCGTATGGCACTGGCCGCGCTGGACTGCGGTGACAGGGATAATTTTGCCGCTGCCATTGCGTCGGACATCCGGCAGGGCATGGATTTTATTGCCGATGCCAATATCACCAAGCCATAAGTCTCTTTTCCCCTGTTGACGCATGGCACAGTTTGTTCCAGACCGTGTCAAAATGCAATAACTGGAAAGCATTCAAATGCCGGAGCTAGCAAGCAATTGTGTCCTATGTGGCAGCGACACCGATCTGGCAACGATTGGGGTGCCGCCACAGGACGATCAGACCGTAACCCTATGTGCCACCTGTCGTGCAGGCGTCGAGGGTGAAATCGCCGACGCCCCCCATTGGAAATGTCTGACCGACGCGATCTGGAGCACGGATGCGGCGGCGCAGGTCACCTCCTACCGTTTGCTGTCGCGCCTGAACACCGAGGTCTGGGCACGGGATTTGCTGGATATCGCTTATCTGGAGCCCGAAAACCTGATCTGGGCCGAGACCGGGCTGGCGATGGATGATGAGGAAAGCGACCTGATCCATCGGGATACTAACGGTGTAGTTCTTGCGGCGGGGGATACTGTGACGCTGATTAAGGATCTAAACGTCAAAGGCGCCGGTTTCACCGCCAAGCGGGGCACAGCGGTGCGAAATATATCGCTGGTGCAGGACAATGAGGGGCACATCGAGGGGCGTGTGAACGGCCAGCAGATCGTGATTTTGACGGAATTTGTAAAGAAGTCCTGATGTCTATCGACATGAAGGGCGCAATTTTGCCATAGAAATTCCGAATATACTGGTTACAATCAGGTACCACTCAAAAATACAGGCAAAAGATACATTGTGAAAAAGTCTTATCTGTTCGCCATTGCGATGGCGGCGAGCGTAGTTTTTGCGACCTCAAATGCAAATGCTGCAAATTGTGAGATTCCGGGAAACGCAGCCGAAATTGCAGCTAAGACCCTGCAGCTGACAAACGATATTCGCGTACAAAACGGGCAAAAAGCACTTGCTTTCGATCCTAGATTGCAAGCCTCGGCCCAAGCCCATGCTTGCGATATGGCTGTTCAGGGCTATTTTTCGCACAGAGGCAAAGACGGCTCTGGGGCCAAACGTCGCCTTCGCAGGCAGGATTGTCGCGGCGGTTTAGTTGGAGAAAATATAGCAATAGGCCAAACGGATTCACTCAAGACCGTTCAAGGCTGGATGGAATCCCCTGGCCACCGCAAAATTATGCTGCTGGGGCGGGGTGTGGATCACTACGGTCTTGGTGTTGCCCTTGCGGGCAAAGCATATACCCACGGATATGTCTGGGTCATGGTGGTTTCGCGGCGCTGCTAAGCCGTTACATATCCATCCAGATTGTCACCGGCCCATCGTTGACCAGATGCACCGCCATATCCGCACCAAAGCGGCCTGTGGCGGTGTTTATGCCGTGCCCGCGCATCTGATCGGCGAAATGTTCATATAGGGCGCGGCCCTCATCGGGCGGCGCGGCGGTGGAAAATCCGGGCCGGTTGCCGCGCGATGTGTCGGCCGCCAGCGTAAACTGGCTGACCACCAGTGCCGCCCCGCCAATATCCAGCAGAGAGCGGTTCATTTTACCGTCCCTGTCGGGAAATATACGCAATTTGCTGATTTTGGCGGCCAAGGCGTCGGCGTTTGCCGTGGTATCGCCCTGCATGGCGCAAACCAGTATCAGCTGACCTGCGCCGATTTCACCAATCATCTCGCCATCTACCGTAACGGATGCTTCGCTCACGCGCTGGATCAAGGCTCTCATGCCAATTCCTTGGCCCATGGCGGGTTCGCGCCG
>JAFLKA010000251.1 GCA_022712735.1 Marinosulfonomonas sp.
CACCACGGCGACACCGAATGGCTGGCCAAAGCCGCCATCATGGGCGCGTTGAACCTGTATCTGGATTTCGTGAACCTGTTTATGTTCATGCTGCAGTTTATGGGCGGTCGCGACTAACATCGCTTCACATTGAATTGCTAAGGGCCGGTCATTTTGACTGGCCCTTTTCATTTGTTCCGCTGAACAAATATCTTGCTTGAAATTTGCGGCCGATTACATTCACCAAATGAAAACCTCATTACAAACCCTTCTTGTTGTAAAGCGCCTCTTCCCGCACATTTTAAGCGGGGCAAAAACATCGACCATCCGTTGGCGTGAAGCCCCGATCACCTTGGGGCCGATGCGATATATCTGTGATGGCGCACCTGATCAGACTGTCGTTGTGAATGTGGTGCGCTACACTGACATGCCCTTATCAGAAGCCTCCGCTTATTTGGGGATGGCGAATGAATGGCCGGATGATGTGATGTTGGCTGGGATGAGGGAACACTACCCCGATATCAAGATGTCAGACATTGTGCAGGTGATTGAGCACGACCCGCCCTAACCAATAAAAAAAGCCGCGCAAATCCTGCGCGGCCTTTTTAATTCCAAACCCGAAAGCTGATCCTACTTGATCTTGCCTTCTTTATACTCAACGTGCTTGCGCACAACCGGGTCGTATTTGTTCACGACCATTTTCTCGGTCATGGTGCGGGCGTTCTTTTTGGTCACGTAGAAGTGGCCAGTGCCCGCTGTCGAGTTCAGGCGGATCTTGATTGTGGTTGGCTTCGCCATTTTAATGCTCCTAAAGCGGGGGACGCGTTGCGCCCAATCAATCTACAAGTCCTGCCTTTTAGCGCCCCTGTGCCCCAAGTCAACAGCAATCCGTTGAAATAAGCGCCTGCGGGCGCATTGTTCAATTATTTTCATGTCAGGCCCAAGGATCATTCGCCCAGCCGCGTCATAGATATAAGAAAACCAACAACAGGGTGACTGAAATGATACAAAACCGCATGCTGCATATCGTGGTGCTGATCGTGGTCATGACCATCGGCGCGGCCATGGACGCACACGCCAAATCAATCGAGACCTCTTACGGTATTGAGCATTTGGAGGGCACCCAGTGGCGGGTTGATAAATTTGGCAGTGGCCCAGCGGTCCGTGGATGCGCGCATTATGTGCATTGCTTTTTCTGAGCGGGAATTCATGATCAGTCTATTCTTCAGCCAACTGGAAACACTGGTTCCACTGGATGAAAACACCCTCAGGCTGGGGAACAGTCGCGGCGAATATATCATAGCAACCCGCAGTGCTTCAAATCTTTGAAAGGACCGTCGGTATGGCATCAGCTATAGCATCGAGAAAAATATTCACATTGTTTGGTTGCGTCGTCCTGACACTCGCCTCAGCGGGCGCGGGTCTGGCGCAATACGCCATGAGCGCCCTTCCCGTCAAAGATGCCCCGCTGTCCATTGTGCTACAGGGCGGGCCGTTCAATGCGGAAAGCCTACAGGACTGCAAATACGACCACTTCACCCGTGGCCGGATGTCGTACTGGTTTAATATTTCATGGGGCGGTGGCACCTACAGCAGTCTGCAAAGCGGGCCGGACGGGGATAGCTGCGCCGATATCGGGCATCATACCTACGATAAGGCGGAAACCTACGAAATCAGCGTCTATATAGGCACCCTCGGGGACGCGGATCAACCCGTGCCGCTCTATGACGGGGCGACCGTTGTGATCGTCGGGGAATGATATGCGCGGATGGCCTATAAGCCGGATTTTGTATCCGTCAGGTTGCCCTGCCGAATGATGACCATTCCTCTGCGCCTGCTGTTACCAACAGGCTCTAGCTGCCAACCCGAACCTACAGGGCCAAAACGACCCTGGGCTTCTCGCCCGCGAGGTTCCTATTTGGCATTGCTCCCGGTGGGGCTTGCCGTGCCGCTGCTGTTGCCAGCCGCGCGGTGGGCTCTTACCCCACCGTTTCACCCTTACCTGTGCATGCACAGGCGGTCTGTTTTCTGTGGCGCTTTCCCTCGGGTTTCCCCGGCCGGGCGTTACCCGGCACCGTCGTTTTGTGGAGTCCGGACTTTCCTCGCTTGCGTGATGCAAACGCGGCCATCCAGCCATCCGCGCATAGGTGATTTAGGCGGTTAGCAGCGGTTGGTCAACGGGGAAGCGCGTGGCAAGGTCTGTGGCCATCGCCAAATCCACATCATCCGGCGGACCGGACGCCCCCGACAACCATGGACGGTATCGCAGACGGAACGCTGTCAGGAGGGTTTCATCGTCACAATCCGCCGTCATCCCAAGGGCTCTTAACGTTTCTACTATTCCGGAATTGTGGAACTGTTTAGAATCGGCATTTGGCCAAATCGACATCCCTGATCGTGCCAAACGATACCAGTCAAACCGTGCGCCCGGGTCAATCTTGCGTCCTGGTGCCATATCGGAATGGCCGATTACACATTCGGGGCGGATCGCCCAGCGACGCATGATGCCCGCGAGCAAGTCTTCCAACGCGGCCATTTGTGGCTCGGGAAACGGGGCAAATCCGGTGTTGGCCAACTCGATCCCGATCGAGCGCGAATTCACATCCGTCACAGCCCCCCAGCGGCCCGCACCGGCATGCCATGCACGCTGCGCCTCCTCCACCAGCGAAAACACCTCGCCCGCC
>JAFLKA010000497.1 GCA_022712735.1 Marinosulfonomonas sp.
TTTGCGGCCTGCGCTGCGGACGACACCCGTGAAAAAGCCAAGCCGTTCCTACGGCACGCACGCCTTATGCAGATTTTCAGTAATCGCAGATAGGCCGCTGCCTCAGACCTTGTTCGGCACCATACCACCGGCAAAAAACGCCCGCAGGTTCGCCACCGCCATCATCCCCATGTTGGCGCGAACCTCTTCGGCATTGGTGCCCAGATGCGGCAACAGCACCACATTGTCCAGCGCCAGTAACGCGTCAGGCACATTTGGCTCCTGCTCGTAAACATCCAGCCCCGCCCCCGCTATCTGCCCCGCTTCAAGCGCTGCAATCAACGCGGCCTCATCCACAACATCGCCACGCGAAATATTCACCAGATACGCATGGGGCTGCATTGCCGCCAACGCCGCGCCGTCAATCATATGATACGTCTCGGGGCTGCCCGGCACCGCGATCACCACCACGTCTGCTACCGCCATCACCTCGGTCAATGATCCCAGCTGTCGCGCAGGCACGCCAACGTCCGCCACCATGGACCGGTTGTGAAACACCACATCCATGCCAAATCCGGCCTGACAGCGCCGCGCAATCGCCTTGCCGATCCGCCCCATGCCGATAATCCCGACCGTCTTGCCGCCAATATGCATCCCCAGCATCTGCACCGGATGCCAGCCATCCCACGCACCGGAGCGCACCAGCCGTTCACCCTCACCTGCACGTCGCGTCGCCATCAGGATCAACGTCATCGCAATATCGGCGGTCGCATCGGTCACGGCGCCTGGCGTGTTGGTCACGGTAATGCCCTTGGCCACAGCGGCCCCCGTATCAATGTGGTTATACCCCACCCCGAAGTTCGCCAGTATCTTGCAACGCGGGTCGGCCACACGCCCGATAGCAGCCGCCGTAAACCCGTCGCCCAACGTCGGCAGCACCGCATCATACGCCATCAGCGCACTTGCCGCCTCGTCCTCGCTCATTGGTTGGGTTGTGGGGCGCAGTGTCACCTCGAATTCAGCCCCCAAAGCCGCCATCACCGCATCCGGCAAGGCCCGCGAAACCAGCAAATTTACCATCAATGCATCCTCCCGCCCAGTGGCACATCATGGTCCGGCACCAGCAGCACAATGCCGCCATCCGCATCCGGCACCCCCAGCACCAGAATTTCCGACATGAATTTGCCAATCTGGCGCGGCGGGAAATTGACCACCGCCATCACTCGCTTACCAATCAACCCTTCGGGTGTGTAATGCGCCGTAATCTGGGCCGAGCTTTTCTTCTCGCCCATCTCGCCCCCAAAATTCACCCACAGCTTGATCGCCGGAACACGAGCTTCGGGATAGGGTTCTGCCCGCACCACCTCGCCCACCCGAATATCCACCTTCAGGAAATCGTCAAACGCCAGATCATTGCTCATTTCGACAGCTCCCGTGATCGGTCAGCCGATGCCGCCACGGCCCGCGCCATCAACGGCGTTAACCCCGTTTTCGCGTCCATCAACACCTCTAGCGCCGCCGCCGTTGTGCCTTGCGGACTGGTCACATTCACCCGCAACTGTGCTGGGTCCTCATCGGCCATCTCGGCCAGTTGCCCGGCACCGCCCACCGTCGCCTTGGCCAGCCTCATTGCCAACTCAGGGGCCAATCCCTGTTCGACACCGGCAGCTGCCAGTGCCTCGATCATCAGGAAAACATAGGCCGGACCAGAGCCCGAAACCCCCGTCACCGCGTCGATCTGTGCTTCACTATCCAGCCGCACGGTTTGGCCCACGGCCTGCAATAATGTCTCGGCCAATGCGATCTGATCGTCTGTCGCCGCCCCGTTGCCAATCAACGCGGTAATCCCGCGTGACACCGCAGCAGGGGTGTTTGGCATAGCGCGGATCACGGGGGTTTTGTCGCCCAACGTGGCCTCGTAAAACGACATCGGCGTGCCAGCGGCCACGGTGATAAACAGCGTGCTGCCATTGCCAAGCGGGGTTAATAACGGCAACGCTTCGGCCATCATCTGCGGCTTGACCGCGATCAAAACAATCGCCGGTGCAGCGGGCAAATCCGTGTTCAAATGCAACCCGTCCGCAACCAGCCCCTGCACCCAGTCACTGGGGTGCGGATCCATAATCCAGACAGACGCCGCAGTCAGCCCTTGCCCCAGCCAGCCCTGCAACATGGCCGACCCCATTTTGCCACAGCCCAGCAATACCAGCCCACGGTCAATTACATCATTCATATCCATTGGATTACCCCTGTTCGCAGATCATTCAGGGGTAGGTTATGCGCGGCCGTAAGCCTCGGCAATAGCAACCTGCATCGCCTGTTCAACCGGCTGATCACTCCAAACCACCAGCTGAAACGCCGGATAGAACCGCTCTGCCGAATTCACCGCAGCATCAATCAGCGTAGAAATCTGCTCGGGCCCCGCTATTTGGCCGCCCGACAGCACCAGCCCATAGCGATAGACCATCAGCCGCTGCTCGCGCCAATAGGTGAATGCTCCGGCCCAACAGCGGTCATTCACCGAATTCAGCGCCTCGTATAACTGCGGCAGTTTTTCGTCCGGTGGCTCCATTTCAAAGGTGCAGATCAGACGCAGGGTTTCGTCCTGCGCCGACCACGCCAGCGTGATCGAATAGGTGCGCCATTGCCCTATGACCGCCATAGCGATCTGGTCATCGGCCACACGGTCAAAATCCCATGCGTGATGCTCGGCCAGTGTTTCTACGATGTCGATTGGATGCAGATCATCTACATCCATAAACTGTTCGGATAATGACATGTGCCTGACCTCTACTGCTACAGCCTCGCGCGGGTGGCAGCCCACGATGACTAGGTCCATCTACCAGAGCCGGTGGATGTTACCCTCGACTCTTACCACATATGGTGGTGTATAGGGGTGAACCTGTAAAGCAGTTTCTTCGGGTTATCCCCAGCTATTTGCGATACGCGGGATAATCACATAGGCTGGAGTTTGTATTCTCATGCAAGGGAGGCCGAAATGTCGACAACCGCACAACGCATTCAGCGCGTCAAGAAAAATGCCCATGAAAACGACCGTCACAGCGGCTGCTCGCAAGGGGTGTTGCTGGCCTTGCAAGACGAGTTCGGCATCGGCAGCCCCGAGGTGTTCAAAGCCGCAACCGTGCTGTCAGGCGGCGTTGCCCGTCACGGCGAAACCTGCGGCGCATTGCTCGGCTCGCTTATGGCGCTGGGTCTGGTTGTGGGGCGCGAGAAAATGGAAGACACCCAAACCTACCGCGATTCCATGGACCCTTCGGCCGACATCATCGCACGTTATAAGGAAGAGCTGAAAAAACAGTTCGGCTTTGAGGGCGAATTGCAAGGCACCCTGTGCAAACAAATCCACGCCAAAATCTATGGCCGCGCCTTTGATATGACCGACAAGGACGACTATCAGGCGTTTCTTGATGCAGGTGGCCACGGCGATAACGGCTGCCTAAAGGTCTGCGGGATTGCCGCCGAGGTCGCAGCGGAAAAGATATTGGAGATCGAAAAGGATAGAGAGGAATAGAGCGCAAACCGCCCCTCTTCTTTTTTGCCTAAATATCCCCGCCGGAGGCTCGGCCTCACGCCAAAAACAGCATCGTAATAGTCACAGCGCCGTTTCTATCGCCTTCCCCCTTCAGGGGGACCGAGGGGGTTTTACCAATGATAGAGCGTGGGCGTCAGCCCACTCAATGGGGTCAGGCTTTCTTGGCGCGAGGTGCCGCTTTCTTTTTGGCCGCAGGCTTCGCCTCCAACGCATCCAGCCGCGCCTTTAGCGCTTCGTTTTCTTCACGCGCCTTTTGCGCCATCGCCCGAACCGCATCAAATTCTTCGCGAGAAACGAAATCCTTGTCCGCCATCCAGCGATCGACCCAGCTTTTCATCGCTGTGTTCGCTTCATCTTTCGCACCTTGGGCCACGCCCATCGCGTTAGTAAACATATCTGAAATGTCGTCTAGAACTTTATTTCGGGTTTGCATGGTTGCCTCCGGTGTTTGCTGGTAACGCATATATGAGGTGACACGCGGCAAATCTCAAGGTTGACTTTGCCAAACCACAAAAGGCAGTTAACAAATATGCAGTTTATTATCCCCTTCCCCGGCTTTGGCAACGAAATCTTCACCCTTGATCTGGGTTGGCTCAGTTTCACCCTGCGCTGGTATGCGTTGGCCTATATCATCGGCATCATCATCGGCTACCGCATTGTGCTGCGGGCGGTGCGCACCCCGCAACTGTGGCGTGACGAGGTCGCGCCGATGGCACCCGATCTGGTCGAGGCATTCCTGACATGGGCCATCATCGGCATTATCCTTGGCGGACGGCTCGGCTTCGTTATGTTTTACCAGCCCGCCTATTACCTGCAAAACCCCGCTGAAATCCTGCAAGTCTGGAATGGCGGTATGTCCTTTCATGGCGGGTTTATGGGCGTTGTTGTCACCAGCCTGATATTTTGCTGGAAACACAAGATCAAAATGCTGCCCTTTGGCGATCTGATGGCGATGGCCGCCCCGATGGGCCTGCTGCTGGGCCGTCTGGCCAATTTCAACAGCGCCGAGTTGTGGGGCCGCCCCTCGACCCTGCCGTGGGCAGTGATCTTCCCCGGAACGGCGGCACAGGACTGCGCCGGTGTGGTTGGCCTCTGCGCCCGCCACCCTTCACAACTATACGAGGCCGCCATGGAGGGACTGATCCTAGGCGCCATCATCCTGTTCCTTGCATGGCGACGCGACTGGTTGAAAAAGCCGGGCCAACTCATGGGCCTGTTCATCGCCGGATACGGTGTGTCGCGCTTTATCGTTGAATTCTTCCGTCAGGCCGATGCCCAATTCATCACCCTTACCAACCCGATGGGATACGTCATGCAATTCGGCGACTTTGGCCTGACCAAAGGCCAGCAACTGTCCCTACCAATGATCGCCATCGGCATCGCCTTCATCATCTTCGCAAGGAAACGCACATGACCCCGCTGGCCAAAATCCTGATCGACCGCATCACCGACACGGGGCCAATTACGCTGGCCGATTATATGGCCGAATGCCTGCTGCACCCCAAACACGGCTATTATTCCACCCGTGATCCGTTCGGCGCGGATGGCGATTTCACCACATCACCCGAAATCAGCCAGATGTTTGGCGAACTTCTGGGCCTGTGTCTGGCCCAGACATGGCTGCAACAGGGTTCTCCCACAGAATTCGTGCTGGCCGAACTTGGCCCGGGGCGCGGCACCCTGATGGCAGATGTGCTGCGCGCCACCAAAGGGGTGGCCGGTTTCCATACCGCCGCCCAAATCACCTTGGTCGAGGCCTCGGCAGCACTCCAAAAAGTGCAACGCGAGTGCCTGTCTGACTATGACGTCACATGGGTCGGCACTATCGGTGAAGTTGCCGATGCGCCGCTTTACCTTCTGGCCAACGAGTTTTTCGACGCCCTGCCGATCCACCAATATATCATGGACGCGGATGGTTGGCGCGAACGCCTTGTCGGTGTCACCGATGGCGAACTTACCTTTGGCGCATCCGGCGTTGGCGATGTGCCCCCCCTGAACCACCGGCGCAAAGATTGCCGCGACGGTGATCTGGTCGAGGTTTGCGGCGCGGCCACGGCCATCGCCACCGAAATTGCCGCCCGCATTGCCGCCCACGGTGGCGTTGCGATCATCGTCGACTATGGCGACTGGCGCTCCTTGGGCGACACCGTTCAAGCCCTGCGCAGCCATGAATTCGACACCCCGCTGGCCCACCCAGGCGAGGCCGACATCACCGCACATGTGGATTTCGAGGCTTTGGCCGTAGCCGCTGTCACCCACACACCGGTCAGCAAAATGATCGGCCAAGGCGAATTATTGCAACGTCTGGGCATTGATCAGCGGGCCGAGGCCTTGACGCAGGGGCTAAGCGGGACTGCGCTTGCCTCGCACACAACTGCCCACCGCCGCTTGACCGATCCTACCGAAATGGGCACCCTGTTCAAAGCCATCGCTTTTTATCCCAACGGCCATCAACCCCCACCCGGATTTACGCCATGACCCTTGAAATCCTTACCGCTGACAGTCTGTCCGCATTTCGCCACGGGTTTTTCACCCGTCGCGGCGGCGCCTCCAGTGGTATTTTCGAGGGATTGAACTGCGGGCACGGCTCCTCCGACCAGACCCAAGCCGTCACCCTGAACCGCAGCCGCGTGGCCAATGCGATGGAAGTAGATGCCGGCGCACTGACCTCGGTACACCAATATCATTCTGCCGAGGTGCTGACACTCACCGCCCCGATCAGCGGCGAGCGTCCAAAGGCCGACGCGATGGTCACGGCCACGCCCGACATTGCTTTGGGTATCCTGACCGCTGACTGCTCACCCGTGCTGTTTGCCGACACGCAGGCCGGCGTCGTTGGTGCGGCCCATGCCGGATGGAAAGGTGCAATTGGCGGCATACTCGAGGCC
>JAFLKA010000214.1 GCA_022712735.1 Marinosulfonomonas sp.
CGATTGTTTCGCCTTATGAAAACCTTGAAAAACGGGCGTTTTGGCGCAGCGGGGTCGCAGAGGCAAACAGCTACCCGCCAGAGGCAATCTATAAGCCGAAATTCACCATTTCCAGAGAGACTAGGATTTTGACAGCGGGCAGTTGCTTTGCTCAGCATGTCGGGCGCGTGCTGAACGCCAGCGGGTTTTGTGTGATCGACACGGAACCTATGCCTGACAGCTGCCCCGTGGAAATGCAGCGGCAATACGGGTATGGACTTTATTCCGCACGCTATGGCAACCTGTATTCTATCCGTCAATTTTTGCAGCTCCTTCAGGAAGCCTACGGCCTTTTCGTGCCGTCTGAACCTGTCTGGGAACGCGACGGCAGATATTACGACGCGCTGCGCCCCAGCGTCGAACCCCAAGGGTATGAAACCGCAAGGCATGTCCAGGTCGCGCGCAAAGCGCATCTGCGGGCTGTAAGAGAGGCGGTCGAACAGGCGCAGGTGGTGATATTCACGCTGGGTCTGACCGAGGCATGGGAGCATATCGAGAGCAGCACGATCTACCCTACGGCCCCCGGCACGATCGCGCATTCGATGGACAACGCAATATTTGCATTCCGCAATTTCAGGGCCCGCGAGATCAGCGAAGATTTTGTCGCTGTGCGGGCGCTTATCAAGGCCAGATCACCCGAGGTACAGTTTCTTTTGACGGTGTCACCTGTCCCGCTGACCGCGACGGCCACCACGCAGCACGTTCTGCCCGCGACCGTCTATTCCAAATCCGTCCTGCGGACGGTGTGCGGCGAATTGTACGAAGATTTCAACGATGTTGATTATTTTCCATCTTATGAAATCGTGGCCAGCCATCCCGGCAAGGCCGCATTTTTCGAAAAGAATTTGAGATCGGTCAGCGCCGCGGGCGTCGAACGGGTCATGCGCTGTTTTCTGGAAGCACATGACGGCAGCCAACCAGATCAAAGCTCGCCGAAGGCCAAAGAGCCTGCACCAGATATCTCGGCAGAAGACCTCGATCAAGACGACATCCAGTGTGAAGAAGCCTTGCTGGAGGCATTCGGAAAATGACTAATATTCTTATTTTAGGCAATTCCCATGTCGTCGCGCTCAAAGACGCACAAAGTGCATTCAACGATATCCATCCGGGCATAGAATTAAGCTTTTTCTCGGTAAGTGAGCCGTATTTCGGCAAGGGCCGGACCAATAAAAGCGGGGTCTATACTCCCCACGGCAACGCGGCCGCTCGGGAAAAGGTGATCTTTGGAAGCAGTCATGGCACTGTGGATTTCTCGGATTACGACCATGTATTGGTCATTGGTCTGCGCACGCCCCAGCAATTTATGAGGGATGTGTTAGACAACCACAGTATCCTTGAAGTTGCTGATGCTGCTCATGACCGGGTCGTGACGAAAAATTTTGTGAAAGCTCTGTCCAAGTTTCAGGCCCAAAAAACCATATCACGCTGGTCGGCAATTCTGGGGAAACAGTTTACAGGAACGATCTATGCCGCACCCTTTCCCGGTATTTCCAAACTAACTGCAAAAGGGCGCATAGACCGCCGGGCCCGCGCATCTTTAAATTTGCATCAGCATAGTCAGGCCCCGTGGTTGTATGATCAATGGCGTGCCGATCTAGAAAGCCAGATGTCGGATCTGCCCGCGACATTTTTATGGCAGCCCGTGGAAACGGTGCAGGGGCCTTTCGTCACAAAGGCGGAGTATGTCGCGCCGGATCATATCCATATGAATGAAAAATTCGGATTGGTCTTGCTGGAAAACTATGTCCGGAAAAAGAATGTCGTCTGAAAGGTTCTGTCGCAAAGTTTTCTGAAGCTTGATCAAGCGTAACTGCCGAGCATGTTTACCCCACATTTTGTGCGTGTTCTACAATAGTGCGCTGTTGCACAGGCTTCCATTGCATCAATCAGTTGGCAAGAAAAACCTGAGGCTTGCCTTCATTAACGCAAACCGGAAAGTCTGCCAGCGAAGAGGCAGCAGTGTCCACAGGGCGTTGATCCGCTCCGGCTAATTTAGCTTGTGCCAGCAGGGCCTGCTTAATTTTGGTGTCTGTTAGGTTCCTCCATCTCGCCTTTTTGCTAATGAAATCCCGGTTTTTAAGGTCTTTGCACAAGTCAGCGAACTTAACTTCACATACCATTCTAAGTCCGGAGCGTCGATCACCCGCACTGCCCCAATAGCGTCCAAGATGCGGAAGTGCGTGTACGTTCTTAAGGCCATATAGCTCGCCTTGATGCGCCATTTGGTTCGCATCATGGCCCGGGCGCCGTTGGATTACGCCAACGTTCACATCAGATCGTCCGGTAAAGTTCACCATGTGGAATGGGCTGCCGTCTGGGCCAAGGATATGGGTTGCTGACAGGTAGTGGCGTAACTGATCTCCCCAAGAATGATCCTGCGGATGGAATATAATATATCCTTGGGCCCGCAACAGCTCCTCTAGGCGGGCCTCACCTAAAAAGCTGCGCCCTACTTTGTTAAATTGACCCGATCGCGAAATATAAATTTTGTCGTGCCCCGTTGGTTCTAAATCTCGCTTCATGTGCGTGGTAATGAAGTCCCGCAAGTCAGGTGAGGACAGCGACAATCGCCCGAGACCACTTGCTTGTGGCGGAATGATAAGTCGATCAACGCGGTAGAATTCATCGCATATTTTATACTTAATAGGGACGTCTAGGATCTCAGACAGTTGCGCGAACATCTTAGCTGCGGATTCCTGGCAGTCGTTCTGAGTTGGAAAAAACAAGACCCCTTCGATTGGTTGGTCAATGTGATCAAGTGCCCAAAGACGAGAAAGGGTCTCGGTCAAAAAGTGCCCAAAATGCGGGAAGAATCGCCCGCCAAACAGCCATGTCCCAGGTAACCGTTTGATCCGGTTCTTACGTGGGTGTGAGCGGGCAATCGTTGCGATTTGTCGGTGGGTTAACCAGCAGACGGCCTCTGGAACAGGATCTTGGTTTGCATCAAAAACAGATGCTCTGATGCGCCAACCCTCACTCTGTGGTGTTTTGGCAAGAACAGCCTGATCTACCGCAATGATCCTGTCTGCCAATGGTTCATGCGGGTTCAGATTATAAGTCAACTGGGGCGCTTGGCCTGTGCCAATCTTTGTATAATCTGGTGTAAACTTCATTCGTTCAGGTTTCTTGAAGGACACGACTTGCCCCATGGACGTCGTCTCGTCCATGATGAACCCTTGCCGCGTTAGATGCGTGATCACCTGAGCACGTCCTTTGCCGCCGTAGACTTTTGGGTGCAGTTCAAGCATGACCAGATCGACCCCTGACAAGTCGGCGTTGGCTAGAAAACCCAATTCACCACCCTCAATATCCATCACCAAAACATTGTGAGGGTATTCACGGGTTATTTCGTCGTAGTGTTTGGTCGGGATAGGCACAGTGCGTGCCGCGGCATCCGTGCCGGAATTGGAAATGCGCGAGCCAAGAAAATTTTCGCGCACTTCAAAATCCATGCTCGCGGGCGCACCAGTGCCCGAGACAACGAGGTTGTTGGACACCGTTGCGACATGATCCACACCATTGTGGGCATAGAGATCGCGGATATGCGGAATTAAATCTGGATTGGCTTCAAAAGATCGCAGCGTCAGATTTTTGACTTGTTTTAAGAATATAGATCCGACGATGCCGGCGCCTGCACCCAGTTCCATGATGCGATCACCAGACCGAAGGTTTGCCAATCCGAATTCGATCTCTTGCTTTTCATAATCGCCGCCGCGGATCAAACGACGGATGTTTGGTTTTAAATGCGGAGCTGAGATGACCTCAACGTCTTTTAAGGTTGCAAAAATTTCATGTGGCGATTCGATTTTGTCCTTGGAAAGGTTTGTCATGCCTGCCTCGTATTCTGTTTCTTTTGGTGATCGCTTGGCCGCCATATTGTAGGAACTGACATTTCCCAAGTAACATCGGTTTTGCCAATTTTACCCTAATCTAAAATGGCTTTCAAGGCTGCGCCCAGTTTCACCTCTGGGTCCGTTATTGAGGCGTTCTTTTTGAGATTTATCAGTCGGCGATAGAAACCTATGCAGGTCAAAACATCAATGCAAAATTACCTTGCTAAACGGACGCCATCCAGACATGACGATACCAATCAAATCCAATCCAGATTCACCTTGGAGATTGGATATTGTGCGGTAATATCAGCACGTAACTTTTCAAACCTTGCGCGCAATTCTTTGAATTTATGCT
>JAFLKA010000314.1 GCA_022712735.1 Marinosulfonomonas sp.
ACAACTTTGGGGTTCTGTGCCTGCATCGCGGCTTGCGCGGAAAACACCTTGGGCATACCGATGTCGGCATCCCGATGGATCACCTGACGTTGCAGGTTGGAATTATCCACCACATCATCGTCCACCACCCCGATGGTGCCAACCCCTGCCGCCGCCAGATACAGCAACACGGGCGATCCCAATCCACCCGCGCCAATCACCAGCACACGAGCATTTTTTAACTTCTTTTGCCCCGCCCCGCCAATTTCGCGCAGCATGATGTGGCGGGCATAACGGTCCAGCTCAACGTTGGTGAATGTGGGTTTCGGGGTGTTATCGGACATCTGGGCGACTCTATCTTGGGCTTTAACGCGAAGCTGGCGCAGAATGGCACGATACGCAACCACAACCGCGCCGATCCCGCCCAATATCAACCAAGGTCCAACCGATCCGCCGGTCGCCACACGCAGCGGCACCCCGTCCGGCAGCACCAAATGCGCGATCACAATCGCCGCATACAGCAACCCGATCAGAAACCAGCGCTTGGAATGTGACACCCCTATCAGCGCACCAAACAGCCACAGCCCGATAGCCAGCCCCAGAACATATCCCACTAGCCGCGCCCCGTAGAACCAAACCCGCCCGTACCACGCGCTGTATCTCCCAGCGCCTCGGCCAGCTCAAACCGCGCCTGAACCACAGGGGCCACAACCATCTGCGCAATCCTATCGCCATGATTGATCACAAACGGCTCCTCCCCCGCGTTCATCACGATCACCCCCAAAGGCCCGCGATAATCACTGTCAATCGTGCCGGGACTGTTGGGCAATGTAATGCCGTGCTTTAACGCCAAACCCGAACGCGGCCTGATCTGCACCTCATAACCGGCAGGAATTTCCAACCGCAGCCCTGTTGGCACCAAAGCGCGGCCACCAGGTGCAAGGGTTATACCACCTCGCTCAATCTCAACAAAATTCGCCCGCAAATCAGCACCCGCCGCCCCGCTGGTCTCATAGCTTGGCAAACCCAGCGCCTGATCCGCCCCGTCAAGCCACGACATTTTAATTAAAATCACCGCGTCTCCCTTCTTCTTTTCATAAATACCTGCCGCGCGCAGCGCATAGAATCTCTTACGAAAGCGCCTCGGCAATATCCGCCGCCAACCGCGTAGCCACCTGATCTTTACTCATCCTCGGCCATTCTTCAGAACTACTCGCCTTGATAACCGTCACCACATTCTCGCTCCCGCCCATGATCCCCGTTTCAGGCGACACATCATTGGCGATAATCCAGTCACAGCCTTTGCGCTTCCTTTTGGCCTTAGCGTTCTTGATCACATCATCGGTTTCCGCCGCAAACCCCACCACCAGCGCGGGGCGGCCCTTTTTCATCTGGGCCACAGTCGCCAGAATGTCAGGGTTTTCGGCAAACTCCAGCACAGGCAGGCTGCCCTTGCCGTCTTTCTTCATCTTCGACGTGACCTCACTCGCCATCCGCCAATCCGCCACCGCAGCCGTAAATACTGCGCCGTCGGCAGGCAAAGCCGCCTGAACCGCCGTCAACATTTCCTGCGCCGTCTGCACCTCGATCACCCGAACCCCGTCTGGCCGCGCAACATCGGCGGGGCCAGTGACAAACGTCACCTCGGCCCCCAGCGCCGACAGGGCGCGTGCAATCGCTGTGCCCTGCGCACCCGAGGACCGGTTGGCAATATAGCGCACCGGATCAATCGGCTCATGTGTTGGACCTGATGTCACCAGAATATGCTTGCCCCGCAGCGGCCCGTCGGCAATCGCCGCTTCAACAGCCGCAACAATCTCCAGCGGCTCTGCCATCCGGCCCGAGCCAAATTCACCGCAGGCCATGTTGCCCTCATTCGGGCCAACAAACAGCACGCCGTCGCCTTTTAGGGTTGCGATATTGCGCTGGGTCGCGGGGTGTTCCCACATCCGCACATTCATCGCCGGTGCAATCAGCACCCGCTTGTCCGTGGCCATCAACAAGGTCGAGGCCAGATCATTCGCCAGTCCGCCCGCCATCTTGCCCATCAAATCCGCCGTCGCAGGAGCCACCACCACCAGATCGGCGGCGCGGGACAATTCGATATGCCCCATCTCGGCCTCGTCGGTCAGATCAAACAGATCGCGGTAAACCTTGCTGGCGGACAGCGCCGATGTGGACAGCGGCGTCACAAATTCCTCGGCCGCGCGGGTCAGCACCGGCGTTACCGTCGCCCCGCGTTCACGCAGGCGCCGGATCAGGTCCAGTGACTTGAAAGCGGCAATCCCGCCGCCGATGATCAGTAGAATGCGTTTGCCAGCAAGCATATCCAGCCCTTTCAAACAGTTGCCCCTGTTTTAGGGCGCAGATCGCATGAACTCAACCGTCACGCTTACTTAAACGCCAAACAGGGGTCTTCGCGTATCGCAGGTTCGGTCACCACCCACAGGTCAAATGGTTGCTCCGCCTGTGCTGGCGTCTCGATAAACCCGACCACCAACACCGATAAATTCGGCGCACCAGCCGCCAATATCGCCGGAACACCCCAATCTGTCCTCGCATGCCCATTGCCCGCAATCAGCACCACAGGCCCGCCGGTTTCCGCAAATGCCTGCACCACCACGGCACCAAATGCTGCGTCGCGAAACCGCTGCGCCTCGACCATGCCGCCCATCATATCCAATGGCATCGCCTCGCAATGCGCCTCGAACTGCTCCTGCATGCGCTGCTCCAACTGGTCCGCTGGCAATGGTTGATCCAACCCGAACATTGCAGCTTGCGGCCCAAACACCGCCGCCGCCCCGTCGCCAAATGCACGGCGCACCTCGTCACGGGACCGCGCCGCACCATAGACCCGCGCCGCGCCCAGCGCTTTGAAAACCGGATAATATAGCGCAAAATCCGGCCAGCCCGACGCGTCCCAGTCCAGCGCCGCCGCAAGGGCCGCCTGATCCTTTAGCAATTGCGCTGTCACCTTTGCGGCCTGCGTTGGCGTCAACATTTCAAACACCACTGCCGTGGGCCGGATCATAGAAATCGCATCCGCCTGCCCGATATGATGCTGCGCATTATCGTGAATTTCGCCCAGAACAACCACATCGGCAGACGGCAAATCGGCCAAGTCATCCTTGGTGATTTCTTTCGCCCCAGCCACGCCAATTGCTGCTATGATCAAGGCAACAAATACAAATATATATTTCATCTTGCCAACCTGCCCGCGAAATTCACAAATGCCAATAGGTCACATTTGCACTTAACCTGACGGCAAAGGCTTGCTAGTCCTAATGACAAGCATGGGGGAAAACAGAATGTTGCCAACTCTGACACTTGTGATCGGCGGTGCCGCGTCAGGTAAATCAAACTTTGCAGAACAGCTGGTCGAGGCCAGCGGCCAAGCCAAGATATATCTGGCCACAGCTCAGGCGCTGGACAGTGAAATGACCACGAAAATCATTCGTCACCGAAATTCGCGCAGCGCCGGTTGGCGCACCATCGAGGCCCCGATGGACCTGTCCGCGCCGCTTGCCGATGCCACCGCAAACGATACTGTTCTGGTGGATTGCGCCACCCTGTGGTTGACCAATCACCTGCTGGCCGAAACCGATCTAGAGGCCGCCGAAGCCACCCTGCTGACCGCGCTGGCCAGCTGCAAAGCGCCCGTTGTTGTGGTCACTAACGAGGTCGGTGCAGGGATTGTGCCCGAAAACATTCTGGCACGGCGGTTCCGCGAGGCCCAAGGGCGGTTGAACCAGCGCCTTGCCGCACAGGCCGGTCTGGTGGTGACAGTCACCGCAGGGCTGCCAATGGTGCTAAAGGGCACCCTGCCAAAATCACAACATGGTGGTGGGTGCGTCACGGCCCGACCCATGAGAAGGCGTTCGTAGGATGGCGCGATGTGCCCGCCGATCTGTCCGATACAGCGCAAATCGCCCGCCTGAATGCGCATCTGCCCGATGATGCGTTGCTGGTATCGTCCGACCTGTCCCGCAGCATTGATACCGCCAATGCCCTTGCGGGTGCGCGAACCCGCCTGCCCCATGCAACCGATCTGAGGGAGTTCAATTTCGGCGATTGGGACGGGCTTACGTTCGATCAGGTCACCACCCGAGACCCCGATCTAAGCCGCGCCTATTGGGAAACCCCAGGCGACATTTCCCCGCCAAATGGTGAAAGCTGGAACACCGCGGCCAGCCGCATTACTCCGTTCGTCCAGGATATGAACACCCGTCACCCCGACCAACATATCATCGCCGTGGCCCATATCGGCGTAATCATGACCCAGATTCAGCTGGCCGGTGGACTGGCTCCAACCGAAGCGATCTCATATAAAATTGACAATCTATCCGTTACGCGGCTGCAATGGGACGGAAACGCATGGGAAGCAGGGGCAATCAATCACTTGCCCTAGACCCTGACCCTAACTCCCGAAAAGCAACGCCCGCCAGCGGTCAAACACATCCATCGGCATCGCGTTGCCCGACACCACATCGTAAAATAAATCAACCGCAAACATGGTCTGCTTATAGGTCATTCCGTCTGGCGCATCACACGGCACCAGCGCAATCGCATCATAAATCGCGCGGGCGTTGCGCTGGATCATCGGGTTTTGCCAACGGGTGCCGCGCAGTTCCTGAAGGAATGAAATATCGCAACCGCAGTTATATTCCCCCTGCGCCACCACGCAATAATCATGGCGCATACAGGCGGCATCCAACACATCAACCGGCGGGCCTGCACGCGACATATCCACCGGATGGTTTGGCCCGCACCAATTGCCGTAAACCGGCGCGAATATTTGCAGATTGCTTTGTGCAACAACGGGAGATGCAGCCATAACAGCCATATAAAAAACGAGCGATATCACAACCATAGCAGTTTTCATTTTACATCCTCCACCCCTGCTTTACATCAGCGAATTACACAGCGCAAATCAGCCCATCACGTTTTGTGATGCCCCCGTCACAAAACACAATTTTGCGAATGCCCCGCCCCGCGTTACACTGCCTGTCATGACTTATGATCTATACCTCGGCGACCGCACCTATTCCAGCTGGTCGCTGCGTGGCTGGTTGATGTTCGAGAAATTCAACATCCCCTGCCGCACCCATATGGCTGGGCTTTATTCCGGCACTTTGCAACAAGATTTGGCCGATCTGGCCCCCGCCCGTCTGGTCCCTGTGATCCGCACCCCCGATGGCGATGCGGTAGGCGACACCATGGCGATTGCCGAAACTCTGGCCGAACGCCACCCCGATGCGGGACTGTGGCCTGCGGATCAATCCGCCCGCATTCTGGCCCGCTGGATGGCGGCAGAAATGCATTCGGGCTTTGGCGCATT
>JAFLKA010000480.1 GCA_022712735.1 Marinosulfonomonas sp.
TCTGGGCTGACCTGCAGGAATACCGCAGTGGTTATGCGGTCTGGTCCTCGAACATCTACATGAAGCGCTAAATCACGCGCCAAAAGACTTGCGGCGGCCATACCAATGTGGCCGCCGTTTACATATGCTTTGGGGAGGGCTGCTGAATGACGCAAGATTATTCAGACACAATTCATCACGTTGCCGCAGATACCATCGACCACGTCGCCGAGATCACCGATCCGGGCGAGCGCGGCCGCGAGGCGCATTTGTGGGGCGACCGGATGATGATTGGCATCGGTAATATCGCCGCTTGGTTGTTTCCCGTCCTGATGATCGGCATTGTCGCACAGGTTCTTTTGCGCAAGGCGGGCCATAATCAGGCATGGCTGGATGACGCGCAATGGTGGGTTTACGGCATCGCCCTGCTGTCCGGTTTTGGCTATGCCATCACCACTGACAGCCACGTGCGGGTTGATATTTTCCACGCCAATTATTCCCCCGAAAAGAAAGCCCGCGTCGAATTGGTCGCGCTGGGGTGGTGCCTGCTGCCATTTCTGGTGATGATGACCGACATTTTGATCCACTACTCGGCGGCCTCTTGGCGTTCGGGCGAAGGCTCAGACAGCCCGAACGGGTTGCACATGCTGTACCTGCTGAAAACCCTGCTGCCGATCCTGTTCGCGGCCTCCATCATCGCCACCTTCGCTGCCCTTTACCGCAATCTGTCCACCCTGAAAAAACCGGCACTCTGGAGCCTGATTGTGGCGGCCTTCCCCGCCGTGTGGTTCATCAGCGAGCGGGCCGTATATTACGCCCTATGGTGGGTCACGCGCCTAACGAACCCCGAATTGAACCCGCGCCGCATTAGCCGAGAGCCGCTGCTGGAGCCAACCATCTGGTATGGTCTCGCCGTCGTTCTGATCCTGATCGCTGTCAGCTATGCCCTGACCCGTCGCACCTCATCGAAAGCCTGATATCATGCAATTACTCTCAATAATCGGTGCGGTCATGGACCTGAACCAATGGCTGGTTCTGGCGATGTTCGGCACCTTCATCATCATGCTGTTTCGCGGCATCCCTGTGGTTTATGCACTGGTTGGCGTCAGCCTGCTGTTTTCGGTGATCGCCATGACCATCCTTGACCCGAACCGCGTTCTGATCAACGAATACATTGATTTCCACCGCACCGGCATCAACTATAATAAACTGTCGGTTTCCGGCGGGCGGTTCTTTGGCAATATCATCAAGAACCCGGTTCTGGTGGCGCTGCCGATGTTCATTTTCATGGGGCTGATGCTGGACCAATCTGGCGTGGCACAAAAAATGATGAAATCCATGCAGGTGCTGTTTGGTGCGCTCAAGGGCGGGCTGGCGTTGTCGGTGATGCTGATCGGCATCATTCTGGCGGCCTCGACCGGCGTGATCGGTGCCTCCGTTGTATTGCTGGGGGTGATGGGTATCCCCGCGATGATGGAGCAAGGATACGCCAAACCGATTGCCACTGGCACGATCGCCGCGTCCGGCACCTTGGGCATCCTGATCCCGCCCTCGATCATGCTGGTGATCATGTCGGACCAGCTGGCGATCAGCCTGGGTGATCTGTTCATGGGCGCGCTGTTCCCCGGCCTGCTGCTGGGCGCGCTCTATATCATCTACATCATCGTCTATGGTTTGATTTCACCAAAATCTATGCCCATTCCCGATGATCACGAACCGGTCACGATGAAGGCGCTGCTGGATGTCGCCAAATCCGTTGTCCCACCTATGGGTCTGATCCTGCTGGTGCTTGGCTCGATCTTTTTCGGGCTGGCAACCCCGACCGAAGCCTCGGGCCTTGGCGCAATGGGTGCAACCTTTCTGGCGCTTGCTGCACGTAACCTGAACTTCAAGGTGTTCACCGATGTGATGCGCCAAACCCTGAACACCGCCGGTTATATCGCCGGTATCTTTATCGCGGCCAACTTTTTCGCCCTGATCCTGCGCCGTTTCGGCGGCGATGAAATCATCGAAAATCTGGTGCTCGGCTCGTTCGACAACCCCTACATGGTGGTCGCCTTTATCCTGTTCATCATCTTCCTGCTCGGGTTTCTGCTGGACTGGATCGAAATCACCCTGATCATCATGCCGTTGATGCTGCCGGTGATTATCGGGCTGAACATTCCGGTCGAGGGCTACGGCATCGTCGATGACCCGTCTGTGGTCTGGTTTGCCATTCTGGTGGCAGTGACATTACAAACCTCGTTCTTAACCCCGCCGGTTGGATTTGCGCTGTTTTACCTAAAGGGCGTCTGCCCGCCGGACATCAGCCTGCTGCACATTTACAAGGGCATCATCCCGTTCGTGTTGTTGCAAATTCTGGGGCTGATGGTGGTGTTTTTCTTCCCTGAAATGACCACATGGCTACCCGCTCTGGCCTACGCAAACTAGGGCGTTAATTTCCGGTGATGTCGCGCTCGATCAGCTCTTTGTAAAGGGCCTGAATGCGCGCCGTCACCGGACGCTCGCCGCTGCCGATCTCTTTGCCATCAATGCTGGCCACCGGGGTTTGCGCTCCAAAAGTGCCGGTTAAAAACGCTTCATCCGCGCCATACGCATCGACCAAGGAAAAATTGCGCTCGAACACCTCGATGTCGTTGGCACGGCACAGATCAATCACCTTTTGCCGCGTTACCCCGTTCATGCAGTAATCCCCCGTCGAGGTCCAAACCGCCCCGCGCCGCACGATAAAGAAATTACAGGCGTTGGTGGTATTCACAAACCCGTGCACATCCAGCATCAGCGCCTCATCGGCCCCCGCCTGTTCAGCCTGCAAACAAGCAATCACACAATTCAGCTTGGAATGACTGTTGTATTTCGCGTCCTGGCTCATCGGTAATCCGCGCACCTGCGGCACAGTGGCCAGCGTGATACCACGGGACTGCAAACGGTCAACAGGTTTGGAATGCTCAACAATAATCACCAGCGTCGGCCCGCTGCGCGACAGCGACGGATGCTGAAACGGTTTCACCTTAACCCCGCGCGTCAGCATCAACCGGCAATGCGCATCATCGGTGATGCCATTGGCGGCTGCGGTGCGCATCAGCGCCGCAAGTATCCCCGCACGATCCATCCCCACATCCAGCGAAACCGCCTTGCAACTGCTGAAAAACCGGTCCATGTGCTCGTCAAAGAACGCCCATTTCCCGTTGTAAATCCGCATCCCCTCCCACATGCCGTCGCCTAGCATGAAACCGCTATCATAAACCGAAACCACGGCCTGATCCCGATGCATAATATCACCGTTCACATAGATTTTGATATCACGGTTGCGCGCATCATCTTCGGCGTCATGGGTGGTGTTGTCAGAAATCATTTTGCGCCCCGATCAGGTTAGCCACATTTGCTGTGCCCGCAACTGCCGCAGGTCATACAACCCTCGATCATCCGCATGCCGTAGTCACCACATTTCGGACAGGCCGCGCCACGCGGGGCGTCCAGATTAACCACCTGCGCTTGCGGGTCATTTTTTAGCCCCATACCTTCGCCAGCAATAAACCCAGTGTGGATCATATGCCGTTCGATCACACCGCCTATCGCCGCCAGAATGGACGGAATGTATTTGCCCTCCATCCACGCGCCACCACGCGGATCAAACACCGCCTTTAGTTCCTCAACCACAAAACTAACATCGCCACCGCGCCGGAACACCGCCGAAATCATCCGCGTCAGCGCCACGGTCCAGGCAAAATGCTCCATGTTTTTAGAGTTGATAAACACCTCGAATGGCCGGCGATGCCCGTTGATCACCAGATCATTCACCGTGATGTAAATCGCGTGCTCGCTCTCAGGCCACCTTAACTTATAAGTGCTGCCCTCCAGCGCTTTCGGGCGGTCCAATGGCTCGGACAGGTAAACCACATCCGCACCCGTTTCCGCTTCAGGCACCGAATCCGACGCCTCGCTGACCGTCAAAACCGATCCTGTCACGTCATTGGGCCGATACGTGGTGCAACCCTTACAGCCGCTATCCCACGCAGCCATATATACGTTCTGGAAATCTTCAAAACTGATGTCGACAGGGCAGTTGATGGTTTTCGAGATCGAGCTATCAATCCATTTCTGCGCCGCCGCCTGCATCTTGACATGATCCAGCGGGGCCAGTGTTTGGGCGTTTACAAAATGCTCGGGCAATTCCACATCGCCAAATTTCTCGCGCCACATTTGCACCGCGTAATCGACCACCTCTTCCTCACTCCGCGTGCCGTCATTTTGCAAAACCTTGCGGGTGTAGGCATAGGCGAACACCGGCTCGATGCCGCTGCTGACATTGCCCGCATACAGGCTGATGGTGCCGGTTGGCGCGACCGAGGTCAGCAAGGCG
>JAFLKA010000371.1 GCA_022712735.1 Marinosulfonomonas sp.
GGTGCGCCCTGCCCGCCCATTTCAACGTCCGATGTGCGAAAATCCCAGATCACCGGCAGATCCAGCACCGCCGCAAGCACCCGCCCGTCGCCAGCCTGATGGGTGCCGCGCCCTGATGGGTCATGGGCCAAGGTCTGGCCGTGAAAACCGACCAGTTCGGCCCCTTTAAGCGGGTCCAGCACTTCGGCATGGGCGGTTTCAACCAGTTCCGCCGCTGCCGCAACCCCGTCATCATCTGGCCATTTGCCAAACGCCGCGGAAATCACTGTGCGCTCCGCCGCGCTATAGGGCCGGTAAGCACTTTCACCAAAGGCAAAAATAGCCTCGCCATCGGTCTGCAACATTGCTGCATCCACTCCATCCAGTGACGTGCCGGACATCGCGCCAAGCGCCCAGATCGGTCCCGACTTCAACATGCTCTTTCCCTTCAGCTCTGACCCCGATATATCAGGGCGCAACACACATGAGAACGGAAAAATTGCACATGACCTACCACGCCAAATCAGAATTCATGCGGGTGATGCTGGAACGCGGCTTTGTTGCCGATTGCACCGACTATCAGGCGCTTGACGAGGCCCTGATTGCAGGCGTTGTGCCCGCCTATATCGGCTTTGACGCCACCGCGAAATCGCTGCATGTGGGCAGCCTGATCCAGATCATGATGCTGCGCTGGCTGCAAAAAACCGGCCACAAACCGATTGTTCTGATGGGCGGCGGCACCACCAAGGTGGGGGACCCCTCGTTTCGTTCCGATGAACGCCCGCTGCTCGATGACGCCGCGATTGACGCCAATATCGCTGGCATCAAGGCGGTCTTTACGAACTATGTGACGTTCGGCAACGGGGCAACGGACGCCGAAATGGTCAATAATGCCGAATGGCTGGAGGAGCTGAATTACCTCACGTTCCTGCGCGATATTGGTCGGCATTTCTCGGTCAACCGGATGCTGGCGTTTGAATCGGTGAAATCGCGACTGGATCGCGAGCAGTCGCTGTCATTCCTAGAATTCAACTACATGATCCTGCAAGCCTATGATTTCCTTGAACTGAACCGCCGCTACAGTTGCCTGTTGCAAATGGGCGGATCAGACCAATGGGGCAATATCGTTAACGGGATCGACCTGACCCGTCGCGTGCTCGATAACCAGATTTTTGGCCTGACCACGCCGCTGCTGGAAACATCGGATGGCAAAAAGATGGGCAAATCGCTGGATGGCGCGGTTTGGCTGAACGCCGATATGCGCAGCCCGTACGAATTCTGGCAATTCTGGCGCAACACCACGGATGCCGATGTGGGCAAGTTCCTGAAGCTCTACACCGAGCTGCCGGTCGTGGAATGCGACCGTTTGGGCGCATTGGACGGCGCTGAAATTAACGCCGCCAAAATCCGGCTCGCCAACGAGGTAACAACGCTGGCCCACGGTGCGGACGCCGCCAAAAGCGCCGAAGCCACGGCGCGAGAAGTATTCGAGAAAGGCGGCGTGGGCGATGACCTGCCGACCCTGACCCTAACCAAAGACGAGGTCGGCGACGGCATTTCCATCGTGCAATTATTCGTAAAATCCGGCCTTGCCAAATCGGGCAAAGACGCCAAACGCCTGATCAAGGAAAACGGTGCCAAACTAAATGATGAGCCCCTGACCGAGGCAGGCCGGATGATCACAAGTGCTGATCTCACCGACCCGATCAAACTGTCTGCTGGCAAAAAACGCCACGCGCTGGTCACGCTCACCCCTTAGCTTCTTCTTTTCCTAAATACCTCTGCCGGAGGCTCCAACACCGCCCCCGCCACCACGCATAGATAACGCACAAACAAGCCCCCCATCGCCTCCCCCTTCAGGGGGACCAGAGGGGGTTTTACCAAGCATCATGCGCGTCAGCTCATTTTGGCAACATCCACTTGCCGCGCGGGAAAAACGCGTGGAACGCAAAGGCAAACATCACGTCATGCGCCACATCGCGACCCTTGGCATCGCGCACCCGCACGGTGCCCACGTCCTTGCCATCGCCAATCTTGCGCGAATCCAACGCCGAGGCCTGCCCCGCGACCCAGCTTAACCTGATCCCCGCCTCGGAAACCTCGCCCTCGGCACTCAACCGGCTCATCGGCCAGGCCCGCTTGCCAACCCGCACCACCCGCATCAGGGGTGGAATACCATGCGGCGGCATCTCGCCATTATATAGAAACGGGCGCGAGGAACTGTCGTAGCTGACATAAGGATTTCGCCCATAGGCACGGCCCCAGTCTGGCTCGTCCATCACCAGACCGTTCGGGCTTCGGGGGGGAAACTCCTCCCAGCTTTCCATCCAGCTGGGCAATCGTTTCAAAACATCACCCTTGTCCGCACCAACAATTCCCGTGCCGATGGCCTGTTGCCACCAGCTTTCGGTCTCGCGGTCATACATCACCATATCAGAACTGCGCAGCTTGCCCGACACCCCGAAGGTGCGCAATTTGCCCCGCACGCGGCGGTCAAACACCATGCCGGAATTGCACAGCGGGCAAAAGGTGACAGCGACAGGCACACCGCCGACTTTGTCGTTCACAATTTCATGCCATGTCAGGTAGCGGATCGGATAGGCCCGCGGGGTTTGGCCCTTTATTTCAAGGGTGATCACCGGCTCGCGCGGGCTGATCCGTGTCTCGGAAGATGCTTTGCGAAACTTCGGGTCCGACAGCGCCGGAATACCATCCTTGGGTGGGCCGCCAGACAGGATTTCACCCCAGTCCGTGACGCTGGATCGGGAAAAATCGGTGTCGGGCCACTCGTGTTTCCAGCTGTTCGGATTGGCGCTGGCAGATGTGGCGAGGGCCGTCACAAGGGTCGCAATCAACGGGAATATACGTAAGTGGCGTCGCATCAAAAATCCTCCTGTTTGGTTGCCCAAAGAATGACAGAGGATAGAGTGCGAAAATAGCCCCGCTCACGCGGGATTGATAATGGCGTGTCTTCTGCTTTGAAAACACGCCATTATGCTTATTCGTTGGTCACAGTGACCTTCACCATATAGTCGGGATCATCGACAGCGCCATTGGCATTCGAATTCCCCAGCTTGATGTTATAAAGCGTCTCCAGCCCCTCGGTCACTTGTCCGAACACTGTATATTGCCCATTCAGGTGCTTGGCTGGTGCCAGCACTATAAAGAACTGGCTGTTGGCAGAATCAGGGCTGCCTGAACGTGCCGCCCCGACCGTGCCCAGTTTGAACGGGATGTTGGAAAATTCGGCTGCAAGGTCTGGCATATCTGATGCGCCCATCCCTGCACGACTGGTGTCACCACCACGCATGCCGAATTGCACGTCACCTGTTTGCGCCATAAATCCGTCAATCACGCGGTGAAATACCACCCCGTCATAGGCACCGGATTTGGCCAGCGCGATGATGCGCTCCACATGTTTGGGGGCCACATTTGGCAACAGGTCGATCACGATTGTGCCGCTGTTGCTGCCGCCCACCTCGATCACCAGATTCGGGCTTGGGGTGTCATCAAACAGCGCCTGTTGGTCGGCGCCATCGTAAAAGAAAAACGCTGCCCATATCGCCGCCCCCAGAACGCCCAGAAGCAGTGGTATCGCATAGGTTCTAGGCATCTGCCGCCACCTTCATGCTGATCATCCGGTCGGGGTTCATCGGCGGCTCGCCACGGGCGATTTTGTCAACATGTTCCATCCCGTCAATCACTAGGCCATAAACGGTGTATTGGCCGTTCAAAAACGCGTTGTCGCCAAAGTTGATAAAGAACTGGCTGTTGGCGGAGTCTGGGTTTTGCGAGCGCGCCGCGCCAATGCTGCCTTTTGCATGTGGCACCTTGGAAAATTCAGCAGGCACATCGGGCTTGTCCGAACCACCGGTGCCCGCAGCACGCAAGTTAAAGTCGTTTTCCATGTTGCCATTGGCCACATCACCGGTTTGGGCCATGAACCCGTCAATCACCCGGTGGAAACAGACGTTGTCATAGGCCCCGGCGCGGGTCAGCTCTTTCATACGTTCAACGTGCTTTGGGGCCACATCGGGCAGCAATTCGATGGTCACTGTGCCATCTTTGAGTTCCATCAGGATTGTGTTTTCGGGGTCTTTGATCTCGGCCATATCGGGCGCTCCTATGTCGTGTTACAGTTTGGGGCGAACCTAAGCGGGATGTGCACAATATTAAAGGGGCAATACACTGTGCCACATTGACCCTGCCCGGTGAATGGTAATTGTGGGCATAAATCGGCACAAAAGGAGGTCTGATATGGGCTGGAAAACACTCGACGATATCAATCTGAACGGCAAAGTGGTTCTGGTGCGGGTAGATATCAATGTGCCGGTCAAGGACGGTGTTGTCACTGACGCCACGCGGATTGAGCGGATTGTGCCAACGATAAAGGATATTCTGGCGGCGGGTGGCAAGCCTGTGTTGATGGCGCACTTCGGGCGGCCAAAGGGCCAAGTGGTGCCGGAGCTGTCATTGCGCGTCACCCTGCC
>JAFLKA010000328.1 GCA_022712735.1 Marinosulfonomonas sp.
AACGGCCGAGCAATTTGACACCACCACCAACGAGCAGAGGGCCGAAGCGGTCGCAGTGGCGTCCACAGGTGGTGAACGCAAACTGGGTATCACGGTGGGATCGCTCGGCAATCCGGCAGAGCCCGGTTTCTGGTTGAAAACACCACTGGTTTCAGTGGCGGGAAAAGGGCGGGTTGAATACCCCGTTAACGGTAAATCGGTGGCGGTGGATTTGATCCCGATTGACGGGCCAAAGACGGCGGGTAGCCGTGTGTCACTGGCGGCGTTGCGCCTGCTGGGGGCACCGCTGACAGGCCTGCCCGACTTGATCGTTTACGCTGACTAGCGGATGGTGCGCCGGTTTATAACACCTGATCCTGACTGGGATGTTATGCGGCAGAGCTTCCGTTGGGATTTGCCGGAATATTACAATATTTCAGAGAGTTGCTGTGCGACATGGGCAATGCGTGCGCCTGATCGTGTAGCGCTGATCCATCTATCGGCAGATGGCAGCCAGCAGCGTTGGACCTATGGCATGCTGGAACGGGCTGCATGCAGTCTGGCCAATGCGTTTGCGGCACGTGGTTTGCAGCGCGGAGATCGGCTGGCGATCTTGCTGCAACAGGGGCCGGAGGTGTTGATCAGCCATTTTGCAGCCTACAAACTGGGTGCAATTGCGCTACCGCTGTTCACCTTGTTCGGTGAAGAGGCACTGGCCTACCGGTTGGCGGATTCGGGGGCGAAATTCGTGGTGACGGACGGAGATAATTTGGCCAAAACCACCGCATTACAAGGTGATTTGCCAGAGTTAACCGAGGTATATTCGGTTGCTCCTGCCGCATCCCCTGTGCGTGATTTCCACGGCGAGATAGCGATGGCAAGGGATACATTCACCCCCGTTGTCACCACACCGGATGATCCGGCGTTGCTGGTTTACACATCCGGCACAACCGGGCCGCCAAAGGGGGTATTGCATGGCCATCGGGTACTGCTGGGGCACTTGCCAGCGGTTGAATTACACCACGAATTTTTCCCCCAAAGTGGCGATTGTGGTTGGACTCCGGCAGATTGGGCGTGGGTCGGAGGCCTGTTGAATATGGCGCTGCCGTGCCTGCATTACGGGGTGCCGCTGATCAGTCGGCGGATGCGCAAATTTGATCCTGAAGAGGCGTATCAGCTGATTATCCACCACAGGATGCGCAACCTGTTTATGCCACCCACGGCGCTAAAGCTGATGCAGCAGGTCGCGGTGCCAGACGGCGTGAATTTACGCACGATCAGTTCGGGTGGTGAAAGTCTGGGCGCACCTTTGCTGGAATGGGCGCAAACCGCACTGGGGTGCCATATCAACGAGATTTACGGCCAGACCGAATGCAATCTGGTGATCTCGTCCCAAGGTGGCGGTGGCCATCAGGTGGCGGGCGCGATGGGCCGCGCGGTGCCGGGGCACGCGGTGGCGGTGATTGACAGTGCGGGTCAGGAATTGGCGGCGGGAGAAATGGGCGAAATTGCCGTGCGCCGCCCCGATCCGGTGATGTTTTTGCGCTATTGGAACAACCCCGGGGCCACGTCAGCGAAATTTAGCGGCGACTGGATGCGCACAGGAGATTTGGGCGTTTGTGACGCGGCGGGGTATTTCACATTTGCCAGTCGGGATGATGATGTGATCACCTCGTCCGGCTACCGGATTGGGCCAAGCGAGATTGAAAACTGTCTGGGCGGCCATCCGGATGTGGTGATGGCGGCGGTGATCGGGGTGCCGGACGCGCTGCGCACCGAGGTGGTGAAAGCCTTTGTTGTGTTGCGCGACGGGGCCGAATGGGACGGGCTGGAGGCCGCATTGATTGCGCGGGTGCGTGACAAAGTCAGCCCGCATGTGGCACCACGGATGATTGAGCGCACCGAAAGCCTGCCGATGACCACCACCGGCAAAATTATGCGCCGCGAGCTGCGCGGGAAATAGCCCCCGCAGCCCCGAGCCGGTCTTATGCAAACAACCGGGATTTGGTTACTTTAAGTGCCGTGTCGCTTCTTTGCGCACGAATGGCTTCACGCCTTTTTTATGTTTTTTCAGAAAGGCATGAATGCGGTCTGGATCGTGCTTGGACAGATCGCGCAGCCAGCCTGCGATTGCATTTTGGACCATGCGGTTTGTGTCAGGCAGATATGCGGCTGTCCAGTCCAAAACCCGATCGCGCAGAACAATGTCTGCCGGTTTTGGATTGTTTTGTTTGGTCCACGGTTGGGTGATGGTAAGGACGGCGCGGCGGGTCCACATCTCGGGGCTTTGGGTCCAGATTTCAATCTCTTCAAACCGGCTTGGGTCGGCCTCGAGCCGCTTGCGCCCTGCGGTGCAAACGTGATCGGCGATGGCCTCGCCGTCAAAATCAGGCACCCATGATTTGATCAAATCCCAAGCCGCCTGATCCGGTTGAATGCGGGCCTGGGTCAACAGTTTGGCGGCGGCGATGCGGGCCTCATGAATGTCACTGCGCCACAGCGCATCCGCCAGCGCAACACGCGCGTCAATGTCGAGTTCTGCACGCCATTTTTTAACCTCGGCATCAATGGCCGGATTAGTGACGCCCAAATAACGGCGCTTGATTTTATGATAGGCGGCCATTTGCAGCGCCTTGCCCTCAATACTGTGTTGCAGCAGGGCTTCGATTGCGATTTCTGGTTTCATTCTACGGTCACCGATTTTGCTAGGTTGCGGGGTTGATCGACGTCAGTGCCTTTGGCAATCGCCGTGTGATAGGCCAGCAATTGCGCCGGAACTGCATAGAGGATCGGGGCAAATAATGCGTCAACCGTCGGCATTGCAAGGGTCTCCCATGTGCCGTCTCCGGCCTCGATGATGCCTTGCGCATCCGAGATCAGCAGCACCTTGCCGCCGCGTGCCATCACCTCTTGCATGTTGGAAACGGATTTATCAAACAGCGCGTCGCGCGGCGCCATCACCACCACCGGCATCTGTTTGTCGATCAGGGCGATGGGGCCGTGCTTTAGTTCGCCTGATGCATAACCTTCGGCGTGTATATAACTGATTTCTTTTAGTTTTAATGCGCCTTCCAGTGCAAGTGGGAACATCGCGCCGCGGCCCAGAAACAGCACATCCTGTGCCTCGGCCAGCTTGCGGGAAATGGTTTCGACCTCGGGTCCGGTGTTGATGGCAAGACTTAACAAGCCAGGCAAGGTGCGCAATGTAGCGAGGTGGTTTGCCAATGTTGCCGCGTCGATTTCGCCGCGATCCGAGGCGGCCTTGAGCATCAGGATGGCCATCACCGTCAGTTGGCAGGTGAACGCTTTGGTTGAGGCCACGCCGATTTCGGTGCCCGCCAGAATGGGCAGCGCCAGATCGGATTCGCGCGCGATCGAGGACTCGGCCACGTTGACCACTGAAACGATCCTATCGGCCTTGCCTTGGCAGTAACGTAGCGCTGCCAATGTGTCGGCGGTCTCGCCCGATTGACTGACAAATAGCGCCAGTGTGCGGGCCGGAATCGGTGGTTCACGATAGCGGAATTCCGAGGCCACATCGACCTCGACGGGCAGGCGGGCCACTTGTTCAAACCAGTATTTTGCAGTCAGGCAAGCCAGATACGCAGTGCCGCAGGCCACCATTGTGATGCGGTCAAATTGGGTGAAATCAATGCCGCCCTCGGGCAGGGTGATTTCTGCACCATCTGCGGTGATGTAATGTTCAATCGCCTCGCCCATAACCGTGGGCTGTTCGGCGATTTCCTTGGCCATGTAATGCTTGTGGCCGCCTTTCTCGATCCGCGCGCTGTCTATGTTGACGGTTTTGATCTGGCGATTGACCTGCTGGTTCTCTGCATCGCGGATTTCAACGCCCGCGCGGGTGACAATGGCCCAGTCACCCTCTTCCAGATAGGTGATCTGGTTGGTCATTGGTGCCAGCGCAATGGCGTCGGAGCCGACGTACATCTCGCCATCTCCATGCCCAATCGCCAGCGGCGAGCCTTTGCGGGCGGCGATCAGCAGATCGTCCTCGCCGTCAAACAGGAAACACAGCGCGAACGCACCCTCTAGGCGGGCGATGGTTTCGCGGGCGGCATCACGGGGCGCAAGACCCTGCTCCATGTAATGATGCGCCAGCAAGGCGATGGTTTCGGTATCGGTTTCGGTCTGGAATTCGATGCCGTTTTGCGCCATTTCTTCGCGCAACTCGCGGAAATTTTCAATGATGCCATTGTGCACAACAGCCACAGGGCCTGCCTTGTGTGGGTGGGCGTTCCCGACCGTTGGCGCACCGTGGGTGGCCCAGCGGGTGTGACCAATGCCAGCCTTGCCTGCCAGCGGTTCATGCACCAGCAAATCCGACAGATTTACCAGCTTGCCAACCGCGCGGCGACGTTCCAGCACCCCCCCGTTGATGGTGGCAATTCCGGCGCTGTCATAGCCGCGATATTCCAGGCGTTTTAGGGCCTCAACCAGTATAGGGCCCACTTCGTGATTCCCTAGCACCCCAACAATACCACACATTATTTGACCTCCTTGGCGCGTCTCGCCTTGGTTTTCTTTAACTTATCGAACAATTTACGTGCCATGCCAGGTTTTGTCACCTGCTTTGCACGGGCCAGCGCCAAGGCGCCATCCGGCACGTCTTTGTTGATCACCGATCCGGTTGCGGTCATCGCCTCATTGCCGATTTTCACTGGCGCTACCAGCATGGTGTTTGAGCCGATGAATGCGCCTTCGCCAATCTCGGTGCGGTGCTTCATAAAGCCATCGTAATTGCAGGTGATCGTGCCAGCCCCGACATTGGTGCGTGCGCCAATTGAGGCATCGCCGATGTAGGACAGATGGTTCACCTTGGCCCCCTCGAGGATAGTGGCATTTTTGACTTCAACAAAATTACCAACTTTGCTGTTTTCGCTCAGTTCAGCCCCGGGGCGTAAGCGGGCGTAGGGGCCAACCACGGCACCGCGTGAAACATGGCAGCCCTCAAGATGCGAAAAGGCGCGGATGGTGGCACCGGATTCAACCGTAACATCGGGGCCAAAAACCACGTTCGGCTCAATCACCGCATCACGACCGATATAGGTGTCAAAACCAAAGAAAACGGTCTCGGGGGCGGTCATGGTGACACCATTTTCCAGCGCCTCGGCGCGTTTGGTCGCCTGAAAAACACCCTCGGCAAAGGCCAGCTCCGCGCGGGTGTTGATGCCCATGGTCTCGGCCTCGTCACAGGTCACAACGCTGGCGGAATGGCCCTGCGCACGGGCGGCGGCAACGATGTCGGTTAGGTAATATTCACCGCTGGCATTATCGTTGCCGATGCTTTTCAAAAGGCTAAACAGCAATTGTGAATCAGCAGCAACAAGCCCGCCATTACAAAGGGTTATGGCGAGCTGCGCGTCGCTTGCATCCTTGGCCTCGACGATCTGCTCCAACCCGCTATCCCCGACGATCATCCGTCCGTAGCGCCCCGGATCAGCGGCCTCGAACCCCAGCATGACGATGGCATTCCCATCGGCGCGGGATGCGGCCATTTTGGCAATCGTTTCGGGGCGCACAAACGGGGTGTCGCCAAACACCACAATCGCGTCACCCTCAAATCCGGCCAACGCGTCTGCGGCCTGCATCACCGCATGACCCGTACCCAACTGTTCTGATTGGTGCACCACAATTGCATCGGGGTTATAGTCCAGCACTGCCGTTTCTACCGCGTCGGCCCCATGGCCCGCAATCACCACGGTTTCATCGGGTTCGACCGCATCGCCCGACGCCATTGCGTGCACCACCAACGGCACGCCACCCAAAGGGTGCAGCACTTTTGGCAGGTCCGAATTCATCCGTGTTCCCTGACCCGCGGCCAGAACAATTAACGCTGTTGCCATGCTATTACGCTCTTTTCTTTCGTTGTCGCCCGTTCTATCGCTTATGCCGCGAGGGGCAAGTCACTTGTGTTTACGCCATATTACAGTTTTTGGCGGTCTGTCGCCTAGGGGGTTTAATGAAAACGGTTATTTTTGATCTGGACGGGACACTGGCGGATACCAGCGGCGATCTGATTGATGCCGCAAATGCCTGTTTTCGCGCGCTTGGGCATGGTGATCTGCTGGATATGGACGCGGATAAGGCATGCTCGTTTGCGGGCGGGCGGGCGATGCTGCGGTTGGGGTTCTCGCGGCTAGGGCAGCCGGATGCCGAAGGGCTGATCGATGAACAATTCCCTTTGTTAATAAAGAATTACGGTGAAAATCTGGACCGCTATACCGTGGTTTATGACGGGGTGCGACCTGCGATTAAGCGCCTGCTGGATGCCGATTACCGTGTCGGAATTTGTACAAACAAGCCCGAAGGGCTGGCCGAGGCCCTGATGCAAAAGCTGGGTATGCGCGACATGTTTGGCGCACTCGTCGGGGCTGATACATTGCCAACGCGAAAACCCGATGCGGCGCCATATCTGGAAACGGTGGCGCGTGTCGGCGGCAATGTGGCGCGGTCTGTATTGATCGGCGACACCGTGACGGACCGCGAAACGGCACGCGCGGCGGGGGTTCCCAGCGTTTTGGTGACGTTCGGGCCGACGGGGCGGGATGTTATGGCGTTGCAGCCCGAGGCGTTGCTGGATCATTATGATCAGTTGTTTGAGGTTGTGGAGGCGTTGATCGACTGACACACTGTGTAAAACGGGGGCTGTTATGAGCGATATTTTTACCGGCAAGTTTACCCAGCAGGAACCGATCCCCGATGCGGGGATAGAGGCCGCGATGCGGGTGCTGCAACACGGGCGTTTGCACCGCTACAATGTGGCCGAGGGCGAGGTCGGTGAAACCGCATTGCTGGAGCAGGAATTTGCCGCCGCGATGGGGTCGAAATATGCGCTGGCTGTGGCATCGGGCGGCTATGCAATTGCTTGCGCGATGCGGGCGGTCGGGGTTGTGGCGGGGGATGCGGTGTTGACCAATGCGTTCACTCTGGCCCCGGTTCCCGGCGCGATTGCCAGCCTTGGAGCGGTGCCGGTGTTTGTTGGCGTGACCGA
>JAFLKA010000397.1 GCA_022712735.1 Marinosulfonomonas sp.
CAACCCGTCAGGGTCATACAAATACGCCATCCCGCCGGACATGCCCGCGCCAAAATTCGCGCCGATCCGACCCAGAATAACAGCCACACCACCGGTCATATATTCACAACCGCATGTGCCACAGCCCTCGACCACCACAGATGCGCCGGAATTGCGCACCGCGAACCGCTCGCCCGCGCGACCCGCTGCAAATAGATAGCCGTCTGTCGCACCGTATAGAACCGTGTTACCGATGCTAGTGTTTTCGGATGCCACCAGCGGGCTGACCAGCGGTGGACGCACCCCAATCGTTGCCCCCGACAGACCGTTGCAACCGTAATCATTCGCATACCCTGACACTTCCAGTTTCAACCCCGGAGCTGCAAACGCGCCTAGGGATTGGCCAGCCGACCCCGTCAGTTTCACCGTCAAATGGTCCGGCTGCAACGAATTGCGCATGCCGAAATTCTGCACAATATGGCTGGAGACCCGCGTGCCGATGGTACGATGCGTGTTTTGCACCGCGTAATGCAGCTGCATCTTTTCCCCGTCATTCAAAAAGCGCGCGGCGTCTTTGACGATCTCGGCGTCCAGCGTATCTGGCACCTCGTTGCGCGGCTTGTAGCGATCATATTTGATCGCTTCGCCAGCATCGACAGAAATCAGCAGCGGGTTCAAATCCAGATCATCCAGATGGGCCGACCCACGCGAAACCTGAGACAGCAAATCAGCCCGACCAATCACCTCCTCCAGCGACCGCGCCCCAATGCTCGCCAAAATCTCGCGCACCTCTTGAGCGTAGAATGTGATCAGGTTGACCACCTTATCCGCAGTGCCGGTAAATTTCGCCCGCAAACGTTCATCCTGCGTACAAATCCCGACTGGGCAGGTATTGCTCTGGCACTGACGCACCATAATGCAGCCCATCGAAATCAGCGCAGCCGTGCCGATCCCGTATTCCTCGGCCCCCATCATCGCCGCCATCACAATGTCACGACCGGTGCGCAAACCACCATCGGTGCGCAGGGTGACCCGCTCGCGCAGGTTGTTCATTGCCAACACTTGGTGCGCTTCGGTCAAGCCCATTTCCCACGGCAGGCCGGCATATTTAATGCTGGTTGCGGGGCTGGCACCGGTGCCGCCATTGTGACCCGAAATCAGGATCACATCGGCCTTGGCTTTGACCACACCCGCGGCAATCGTGCCCACGCCGCTGGACGCCACCAGCTTCACCGTCACCTTGGCGCGCGGGTTGATCTGCTTCAGATCGTAAATCAGTTGGGCCAGATCCTCGATGCTATAAATATCGTGGTGCGGCGGTGGTGAAATCAATGTCACCCCGACCGTGGAATGGCGAAGGCGCGCGATCAGCTCGGTCACTTTCATGCCGGGCAACTGGCCACCCTCACCGGGTTTGGCCCCTTGAGCAACCTTGATCTCAAGCTCTTCACACTGGTTCAGATACTCCGCCGTGACGCCAAAACGCCCCGACGCCACCTGCTTGATTTTCGCCGACGGATTGTCGCCATTGGCTTCGGGCACGAAATGCGCGGGGTCTTCGCCACCCTCGCCACTGTCCGATTTCGCACCAATCCGGTTCATCGCCACATTCAGCAGTTTATGCGCCTCGGGGCTAAGCGCGCCCAGCGACATGCCCGGCGTGACGAACCGCTTACGAATGGCGGTGATGCTCTCGACTTCTTCAATATCCACGGGCGCACCAACCGCCTTAAAATCCATCAAATCGCGCAGATTGATCGGCGGATTTGATTGCATCGCGGCGGAATACCGCTTCCACAATTCATACGACGCCTGATCACAAGCCGCCTGCATCAAGTGCATATTGTTGGCTGTCCACGCGTGGGTTTCCCCAGTGCGCCGCGCTTTATAGAAACCACCAATCGGCAGAACATCCAGACCCCCACGCCAGCCCTGCGCGTGCACCTTGCTCAACTTGCGCTGGATACCGTGCAGACCAATGCCCGAAATCCGGCTGGTCATACCGGGGAAATATTCCGCGACCATCGCACGGGACAGACCCACCGCCTCGAAATTCAGGCCGCCGCGATAAGATGAAATCACACTGATCCCCATCTTCGCCATGATCTTTAACAGCCCCGCATCAATCGCTTCACGGTATCGGGCCACAGCCTTTGTCAGGCTGCAATCCAGCAATCCGCGCTCGATCCGGTCGGCGAGCGAATCCTCGGCCAAATAGGCGTTCACCACGGTCGCGCCACAACCAATCAGCACGGCAAAATAATGCGGATCAATGCATTCGGCAGACCGCACATTGATCGAACAAAACGTGCGCAACCCTTTGCGAGTCAGCCATGAATGCACCGCACTGGTTGCCAAAATCATCGGCATCGCCACGCGGCCCTCATCCTGTTGCTCGTCCGTCAACACAATGTGTCCCGCACCGGAACGCACCGCATCCTCGACTTCGGAGCGTATTCGCGACAGGCCTTCTTGCAAGGCACCCTGTCCGCCATCGGCATCATAAGTGCAATCAACGGCAGCCACGGAATCACCCAGATGATCCAGCAAAGCAGCGAATTGAGCATTGCCCACAAAGGGGCTCTCCAGCACCAGAATTTCAGTCTGGCTGCTGCTTTCATCCAGCACATTTTTCAGATTGCCGAACCGTGTTTTTAGGCTCATCACCCTGTATTCACGTAAACTGTCAATCGGCGGGTTGGTCACCTGACTAAAATTCTGCCGGAAAAAATGGGATAGCGGGCGATACTTTTCCGACAATACAGCCGACGGCGTGTCATCGCCCATGCTGGCCAAAACCTCTTTGCCATCCTCGGCCATTGGCGCAAGAATTTGCTCCAACTCCTCAATCGAATAGCCCGCTGCAATCTGGCGCTTGCGCAGTTCAGCTCCCTCGAAAACCGGCGCCTCACTCATACCCGCCAGTGTCTCGTCCATATCTGTGATCCGGCCCACCCAGTCGCCAAACGGCTGGCTCGCGGCCAGCATATCCTTCAACTCGGTGTCCTTGAACAACTTGCCCTCTTTCATATCGACAGCAATCATCTGACCCGGCCCCAGCGCACCTTTGCGCACCACAGTCGCCTCATCCGTTGGCACCATGCCCGCCTCGGACCCCGCCATCACCAGACCATCGCCGGTAATCACATAGCGCATCGGCCGCAACCCATTGCGGTCCAGACCGGCGCAAACCCAGCGCCCGTCGGTCATCGCCAATGCGGCGGGG
>JAFLKA010000181.1 GCA_022712735.1 Marinosulfonomonas sp.
ACAAAACAGGAGAAATCCGAGTGATTTAACGGCAAAAGAAAAGCCCCCAAACCATGCGGCCTGAGAGCTCATCTAATTACTTTGCACTTCTTAGATACCTCTCCCGCGAATCGCTGTCAACGAGCAACACCGATTAGGTGAACGGTATTCTTTTGCCTCCACATAAAAAACGGAGGTTAGAAGCAGGAATGAAACATACAGGTTGGCGCAAGCCGACACCGGGTCTTGGCATAGCTGAACAGCATGCACGAGCCGGTGAGGGGTTAAGTGTACCCAAAAACAAAGCGTTATTGGCGATCAAACGTGTGGCAGCACATCTTGGCTTGAAGCCCAGTGACATGATGTTGCTCGATACATTCGGCGCATTCACCAAGCCACAGGACTGGGAACAGAGCAGGCGGCCTATCGTCTGGGCCTCTAACGCCTATCTGATGGAGCAGACCGGGTTTTCACTATCAGCGCTTAGACGGCACGCACGACGCCTCGTGGATGCTGGCCTGATTGCCTTCAGGGACAGCTCGAACGGTAAACGTTGGGGCCACAGGGACGATCAGGGCTATATCATCGAGGCTTACGGCTATGATCTGTCGCCACTGGCGGCGCGTACGGAAGAATTCCAGCATCTGTTCGCCCAGATTCAGGACGATCGACAGTTCTGCCAGCGCACCAAGCGGCAGATCACTATCACACGGCGCATTATCCGCGCCAAGGTTGATCAGGCGCTTGAGAGCGCGCTGCACGGCCCCTGGAGAGAGCTGTCAACTGCCTTCGAGGCCCTGCTCGGCAAACTCCCCCGCGGCAACGCCACACCAGAGCGGTTGCTCGATATGCTGGAATGGCTCTCTGAGCTTAAGGACAGCGTTGAGCAAGCCTTCCAAGCAGCCTTTAAGCACGGCGATGAGGTTGTGGAAAATACCTCCCAAACTAACGAACAAGTATCTAATGAATCACAATATATGACACCCAAGGGCGTCAATAATGACACCCATATACTAGATACAAACCAACTTAATCCTGTATCTAGTAATACCTTAGATGAAAGAAAAGCGGCGCGGGCAGTGCCAGAAATGCCACCACCTGATCCGGTGGTGAGCAAAGACATAAATTGGAGCACCTTTGGCAAAAGAGGGCAGGGGTCCGAGATCGATATTGCAACCGTTATGCAATCCTGCCCGAGCTTTGCTGAAACAGCCCGGGATTTAGGCGGATACGTCAATAATTGGGAACAATTGCACCGCCTTGCAGGCCAAATCAGGCCGATGGTGGGGATTTCCGAAGATGCCTGGGGCGTTGCACAACAACGCTTAGGCCCTCAAATGGCCGCAGCTGCACTGGCGCTGATCTTTGACAAGTTCAACGCAGGCGAAATTGCTTCACCAGGCGGCTATCTACGCGGCATGGTCGAAAAAGCCGGGGCAGGGGAGCTGCATCTGGATCGCAGTTTCTACGGGCGGCTGAATGAAGTTCGGGCAGCGTGATGGATGCTAGAGTTGTGATTTATGTCCATTCTGTGAAACGAAATATTTTGACATTTGGCAATCTTTGCCATAAATTAGCAGGAGGAGGCCCAAAATGGCAACAATGAACGTATCTCTTCCAGAGCAGATGAAGTCTTGGGTGGAACAACAATCCGACGGTGGACGGTTTGCCAATTCCAGCGATTACGTGCGGGATTTGATCCGACGCGATCAGGAACGAGGCGTAGTCATTGCCGAGCTGCAGGCGGCAATTGATGCGGGCTTGAACTCTGGCCCGGCTGTACCGTTTGATCCAGTGGCCTTCAAACAGAAGATGCACCAATCTCGTGGCTGACAGACAAAGGCACTTTATTCTTCCGCTTGCCGAACAGGATATCGCAGGTATCTGGGTTGATGGCGTTGACCGCTGGGGTGTAAATCAGGCGGATCGTTATTTCGACGCAATGGTGAATCTGTTTGATTTGCTGAGTGAACAACCCGAGATCGCACGTTTACGCGAAGAGTTCAGCCCACCGGTTCGTATTCATCCTTATGGCTCACATGTCGTTGTTTATAAAACGGTGGAGACCGGGATTGCCATCATCCGAGTGCTGCATAACCGGCGAAACATTTTGGCTCTGCTCGGAAAATAGCAGGCCAGATTGTGGGGCAGGGGCCTACAGCCCTGCTGCCTTGGTCAGATTCACCCGGAACCTATCACGGTTCCTCTGATACCTTCTGGTCATTTCTGGCGAGGCATGCCCGAGTTGCTTCTGGATATAACGCTCGTCGACATTGGCGCTGGTTGCGAGGCCAGCACGCAGAGAGTGACCAGAGAACAGCTTCAGGCGCTCGGCTTGTGGTAGGTCGGCGCGAATACCCGCATCCAGCACAGTCTTCTTAATTAACCGGGCGACGTGCTTATCTGACAGTCGGTCTCCGGTGGCTTTGCGATCATCGCGGCTGACGCGTTGGAACAGCGGCCCAAAGTCGATCTTGGCGTAATGCAGATATTGCTCCAGCGCATGCACCGGACAGGTGGCATCACTGGAACCGCGGCCAATCTCGACCTCGCGCCAGCCGGTTTTGCCTGTGAGTGTCAGGATCAGACCCTGTTCTTCAATTGCAATCCAGCCTTTGCCATCCTCGGTGTCGTCGCGGGTAAAATCAAGGCTGACGATTTCAGAACGACGCAAGCCACCCGCGTAACCGATCAGCAAAATGGCCCGATCCCGCATATCGCGCAGGCCATAGTCCAGCGTGTCGATCATATCGAGGATGTCCTCGGCAAGGATGGCTTCTTTCTGCACTGGGGGTCGCGCGTGTTTACGCCTTATGCCCGCCAGCACGGTGGCGATATGGCGGTCCTTGCGATCAAGGGTGAAGCCGCGTTGCTGATAATGCCAAGCCAAGCCAGAAAGACGGCGCTCGATGGTGGCTACGGATAGGGCAGGGGCCCCATTGTCAGGCGCTGCGCAATTAGCAATATATAGCCCCAGCAATTCTGGAGAAGGGGGCAGGGGCTCAGCCCCACGTCTTCGGCACCAGCTTGAAAAGTGCGCCCAGTCGGTCTTGTAAGCCGCGTTGGTGTTTTCAGCTGTGGCCTGGCGGGCGTAGTCCTTGGCGGTGTCGACCAGCCTGTCTAGGTTTCCGGACCCGGGAACAGCTAAAGATGCAAAGGAGCGCTCTGTTTCAGATTGCGCGCTCTCGTCTTGCTCAGTGGCCGAGGGGGCATCTGCTGCCTGTTTGCTTGATTTCTGGTGCTTTTCTTCCATACCGCTGAGCATATTCCTGAACGTCCGATAATGCAATCTTATTGGACGTAGTGAGGGACTGTAAGAGGCGGCGGTTTATTTGGTTTTATCTGGAGTTAAGTGCCGTAACAGTTTAGGGTGTCCGCATGAAAACTGTTGCTCAACCTGCCTTAGGCGATACCCAGACCATACACATGCTGCCGCGTTGGGTCACCTCTCCGCAGAGCCAAGGCACTGATAGTGTTGCATTTACGTCCGGAGCAGCACTGGCAATGCTCGATGGTGTGTTGCGCGATCCGGGGGGCACATTACCAAGTACTTTGTTGCGAGACCGGATGGCATTGGACGCTGCAGTCGCATGCCTTAAGCTGGAAAACCGACGTGAGGTAACGTCCGATATCCGCGATGCGGTCTGTCTGGCACGGCCAGCGCGATTGGCGCGGCCAATGCGACAGGGGCGGGCAGGGGACGCGTTGGGTCCCGCTGGCGATATGTTTATGGCGTGGCGTAAGTTGGCGCGGATCAATCTGACCGCATCGGGATGGAAAGATCGGGTGGGGAGGCTGTTGCCAGAACAGGTGGTCAAGGCAATGCCTGAGCTTGGCTCATTTGCTGGAACACCTGTTGCGCAAGCAGTGCAGATGTTGGGGGATGTGCTGCGCGCCCTCCCGCGACAGGAAGCGGCGGCGTTGATGCTGGCGGATGTGGCCTTGGCGCGCGCGGTTGGTTGGGAGCGCGTGATGCCGTTGCTAGCAGTGCATCTGACAAGGAGGGATATTCGAGCGATTGCAGATGGCGAAGGTGATCCGGTGCTTTGTGTGCATCGGGCGATGGTTACCGCTTGTGATGCGGCAATTCGCAACGCCGCTGATCTGGGGCGGCGGGCAAAAAAGCTCCGCGCCATTGCCCCAAAGCTGCGGGCGAAAGGATCGGATGAAGCATTGGCTTTGTTTTTGAGCCATGACGCGGTGTCGCCCTCGGGGATGCTAAGTCCGATGATCAAGAGCACATCAATGCCAATGACGGACCGGGCTGCGCGCCGGTTGTGTGATCGGTTGGTGGACTTGGGCGTTGTACGAGAACTAACTGGGCGGCCGACATTCCGGCTGTACGGGGTCTGAGCATGGCAAAAGACAAAGCCATGCTCGACAATGAGTTGGAGGACCTGCCAGCAGAGCTGCGCTGGCGCGAATGGATGGGGCGGATTGAGGCGGTCATTTTTGCATCGGCGTCACCGGTGTCGCGGGAAGATTTGGCGCGGGTTGTGGGGAAAGACGTTTCGGTAGATCTGCTGATTGAAGATATAGTGACCGAGCTGAAGGGACGGCCCTATGAATTGATGGTTGTTGCGGATGGATGGATGATACGGACGCGGGCGCAATTTGCCCAAGCCATTCGGGTGGCGGCGGATATGAACGAACAGCTGGTGGATTTGAATGAGTTTGAGGTCGCGGTGCTGGCAGCCGTGGCGTATCACCAGCCACTGACGCGCGATGGCCTCAAGGATATCTTTGGCAAGGATATAAGCCGGGATTTGATCGGGCGGTTACGGGCGCGGGAGTTGATCGCAACCGGACCACGCAGTCCGAGGGCCGGAGCGCCGTATACCTATGTGACCACACCGAAGTTTTTGGTGGCGTTTGATCTGCAAAGCTTGCGGGACTTGCCGGAGCTGCAGTTTGGATCAAATGAAACTGTTGAGATAGTAACATGACAACAGACGAACCTTCTCCGATGTAGAAAACACGTCTTGCATGCTGAGGGCAGCAGCCCTGCGTGTGTATTCCGTCAGAAACGGGCGCGACGTCGACGGTATCTAACTGATTGTCGACGCGGTTCACCAAACAGCACATCTGGAATTGGTGTGCTTTCAGCAATGTGTTCGACAAGTTTGGATTTCGGATACTCGAACCCGTAGACCCAATCATCTTTGATACGCCGTAGCAGCCAAACGGTCTCATGGCCAAAGTCAAATGCAACAATGACCCCGACATGTACCCACTCCTTCAATAACCTAGAGTCATAGACCCAAAGCTGTTGGACTAGCCCATCTTTGGTCGGGTGTTCGACACCGTCTGACACCGCAGCTTCGAATTGCTTGCGATCGGTCTTTCTACGGGTGCCATCAACAATCCAGAACATCGGTTGGTGAAAATCTGTTCTAATCCGAGCCTCTTTTGGCTTTATGTATGAGTGTTGAAATTCGACGACCAAGCCATTGGGAGTCTTCACGTCTGCGATGTGTAGCTCGCCCGACTCGTCGCGAGCCGCAATCTCTTGCCAATCAGAAGGAAAATTATTCTTCCAATCGCGATGCCACTGCGTCTCGTTTTCCCACCAGTGGTCACAATGGCGCTGACCTTTGTGTGCCCAATGCCAAATTTTCTTGGTGCCGCATTTTGCGACGAGCTGGGCATCGCAACCGGGGCACTTGCCTTGTGCCCCAGGCACTGCCTCAACCCGTTCGCTTTCATATATTGCAAATCGCATCTCTAAGGGCTCACGGTGCAACGGGGCGCGTTATACTCGAACGCGCGTGAATGTGTGAACCGCTTGGTGTAACTTCGATATCGAATCCAGCCGTGATCAAAGTTTTGACTTGTTCTGTATGAGATATCAGGCCAACCGCACGCATCTCTCCAGTTAAGGAGCACAAGGTGTCGAGCGCCGTGTCCAACGTCTCTTGGTCCAGTGTTCCAAAACCTTCATCAATGAATATAGCGTCTAATTTGATGCCACCGCTGTTCTGTTGCACCACATCTGATAGGCCCAAAGCGAGAGCTAACGACGCTTGAAACCCCTCACCGCCAGACAGACTAGTTGTTGAACGCGACTTTTCAGTATTGGCATCAAACACCGCAATTTCGAGGCCACGCTTAGCTCGACCACCTGTCGTCTCACTTGGGCGATGAAGTTGGTAGCGTTGATTGGTCATTGGCGCGAGGCGCAGATTGGCTGCGGCCAAAACCTCGTCAAACATGGCAGCGATCGCAAAGTCTGGAAGTCTGACTTTCAGCTCGTTGTCCCCATTCACCAGATTGGAAATCTCTCCCAAGGGTATGTATTTTTTTTCCAGTTGACGGATCGCTGTCGATAACTTGGTTACGGAAGCAAACACAGTATTTTTCCGTTCAAGTTCAGTCGCCAGACGTGTTTGCTCTTCACGTCCGGCCGTCAACTTCGCTGTGCAGGTCTCGGCAACAGCTTTCAAACCGTCCAGGTCGGGTTTTTCCTGTTCCCCGATCTCTTCAACAAGCCTCTTTCGTCTGTCAGCATTGGACGCGATCTGGTCGCGATAAGTTTGAATTGACGCTTCCATACCGCCAAGCTGATCGATGTCGGATTTCGCTGACTGAAAATTCTCCAAGCTCATCCTGGAGGTCTCCAAACTCAACACAAATGCAGCCTCGGCCTCTTGTGACGCTGTTTGGACTTTGGCCACATTTGTAACCGCATTGCGTTGTGCTTCACGTGATGCCGCAAGTGCCAATGCCGCGGTTTTTTCAACGTCAATTGCGTTCGATTGTTCCTGCTCCAAACGCAGCATTTCCGACTTTGCTGTCGACAAGGCGTCCACCAGAACATCCTCCTGTCGCCAATTTTCGGGAACTTCTGACAGAGTTGTGGTCAATGCGGTTTGTGCGTTGTCGCTGATCTTTTGCAGACCTGCCAATTCTTCGGTCGCCTTTGAACGCGCGGCCTCGGAGTTTTTGAAAACTTCCTCGGCGGAAGACAGCTGCGCCTCAAGGTCATTAAATCTAGTGTCTCTCTCCAAGGCTTCCTTAGTAGATGTGGCGGATGACACCAGAGATACAAGCGTCTTGCTATCGCGCTCAGGTTTGATCAACGCGTCAAGCTCTTGCTGACGATCAGCCAAAATTATACTTCCAGAATCTAAACGGCCTTTGGCCTCCCGCTCGTCTTGCTCCACCTTCTTCAATGCCTGATCAGCCGCATCAAAGGTTTCGTGACGGCCCAACCGCGCGGGATCACCGGTTGCTGGTTCAGGATGGTCAAAGGAACCACACGCAGGGCAGGGTTCTCCATCTACCAATTTCCGGGCAACGTGCAGAGCCTGAATATCAGTCAATTCTTGTTCGGCTTTGGAGAATGTACCCCTGCATTCCGAGACAACTGACAGAGCGGTTTGATGGAGACGGGCTAGCTCTGCAATATTGCGCGACTGTTGATCCCGCTTCAGAAGTACTGCCTCGTAACGACCGGATAATTCAGCTTCCTGCTGCAATTTCGTCAGTTCAGCTATAGCCTGACTTACCGCCTTTGTGTGTTTCGGAAGCGCAGTTTGAAGCAACCGCAGCTCTTTTAGTTTTTCATCGGCCCCTGTTACCTTTGCTTTCGCTTCCGTCTCGATTCCCAGAGATGTTTCAACCGCCTGATTGGCTTCGAAAAGTGGGCGCTTTAACAACGCTGACTTGTCAAGAATGCCTTTCCAGCGGTCCAGCTTTTGCACTTTCTGTGCGGCCACATCCCGAGCAGGTTGCTCCGCTACAATCCGCTTGCACTCAGCAGCTGCTAAACTTTGTGCTGACTCTGCACTTTTTAACGCACCATCAGTGTCGGTCTTCTGTTGCAGCGCATCTGACAGCTCTTTCACCATGCGATTTCGAAGGGTTTCGGCCGGCAATACCGATTGAGCAGCACGCGCCTTTGCGATACGCGCAACACTGGCGTTGATCGCTTCAGACTGAGATGCCAAGTCTTTTTCATCTTTTTGAACATCCGCCAACGCCGTGAATTTTTCATTGAGCGCCTCTGCAGACGTCAAGGCACGTTGATGTGACGATGCTTCCGTGGTCAAAAGCTCTAAGCGATCCACAAGTTCACTTGCAGCCTGCTGACCTGCAGAAATCTCTTCACACAAGGCGTCTTCGGTATTCTCATCTAGGAGCGTCTCCTTTCGCAGCCGCTCATCTTGAATTTCGCGGCGCAGTGTTGACGCTTGTGTACGTATTTTTTGCATAAATGTTTCATATAGAGAGACGTCGAAAAGCCGTTTCAGTATAGGTGACCGCTCGTCAGAACTCGCGGTGAGGATCTTGCGAAAATCACCCTGTGGAAGCAAAACGATCTGTCGAAACTGCGTTGCATCATAGCCAAGCAAATCCTTGATCATCGGGTCGACCAAGCTGGTTTTCTTCTCGGCCAACATGTCACCGGAGTTTTCCTGGGTGATCTGATCTAAAGTCAGCCCAGTAGCATCAAACAGATAAACTTCATGTGCCTGTGACGTCATGCCTTCACCCCGACTTGCGGCGCGTTCCTGTCTGGGAATGCGGCGGATCACATAGCGCTTCTCACCGAGATCAAAGACCAATTCAACGAATGTGATCTCTTTGGGGTCTGCATAGTGAGATAGCATATCATCGGGCATTCTCTCAGCACCCGAAGACTGTCCAAAAAGTGCAAATGCGATTCCGTCGAAGATTGTTGTTTTTCCCGAACCAGTGTCGCCATAGATGCCAAATATCCCTGCGTCGAGCGCGGCGGTGAAATTAACGACTTCCTTACCCGCAAAGGGACCAAAGGCATTCAAAGTGAGACGTATAGGTCGCATTAAATGGCCTCCTGAATAGGTTGGTCGATCAGTTGCGTTACAACTTTGGTCTCAGCTTCATTAGGTTTTTCGCCACGCACAAATTCAACGAATTCGCGGATCACACCCATCGGGTCGTCCAATTTGGATTCTGCTCGTCCTGCGCTGGCATGAACGAGCTCGCGCCTCTTCTCGCGCAATGTCTGTAAAATGTTTGGATAGTGGGGTCGCAATTGTGCCGCTGGTTCCACCACGGCACCCTCATCCAGAAGGATCGCGCTGATATAATCGTCACTTGGGGCCTTTTCAGCTTGGAGTACCAGATCAGCCAGCAATCCCCTGACCTCCCTCACCTTACGGAGAGGTTCGAATGCTATTTCCTGAAAATCCTGAATGGCTCCATCCGCAGCCAAATTGAAGACTGCCATGGTTTTGATAGTGTCAGCTTCATCGAACCCAAATGCCAACGGCGAACCGCTGTAGCGGATCGTCTCATGTCCAGCCGTCTGAGGCCGGTGCAAATGCCCGAGCGCTACATAGTCAGCGCCTTCAAACAGGCTGCTTGAGACTGTTTCAACGGTGCCAACAGATAGTTTGCGTTCTGTTTCGCTTGGCAAGCCCCCTGTCACAAAAGCATGGGCGACAATCACCCAGCGTGCATCCTTGGGTCTAAGCGCCCGTGCAGCGTCCACTTCATGCCGCAATACATCCTCAGGCGACCGAATGCTTTCATCTTCAAAGGCACGGCGGGCCGCAAATATTTCTCCATAGGGCAACGCAGAAAATGCCACTGGTCCATGATCGTCTTCTAGGATGAGCGGCGTCTCTTCAATTTCCAATGTGCCTCTGATCAAGATACGCTTGCGATCATATAGCTTTGTGAAGGCACCAAGGCGTTGCCCAGAATCATGATTGCCAGAAATGATAATAATTGCTGCGGCTGTCTCCAAGTAGACACGCTCAACAAAGTTGCTGAACAGGGCAACGGACCCTTCTGAGGGAGAGGGCTTGTCATAAACATCGCCAGCTATAATCAGGACTTGGATGTTCTGCTCTATAATTGCTTCAAACACCTGATCCAAAACATGCTGCTGATCTTCGAGCAGCGACACACCTCGAAAGGTCTTTCCAAGGTGCCAATCTGCCGTATGAAGAATTCGCATGTTTTACCCCGTCAGTTTTTGCATGACTAATAATTATATGGACAATTTGAATGAGTCAAGCTATTCATCAAATATGGCTTTTGAAGATCTCAAATACGCTCAAAGAAAACGTCTGGAGTATCTGGACCGTCTGTTCTTTTGGAACGGGGCAGCAACCCGTGCGTCCCTATGTCAGCAGTTTGGAATATCAAATGCACAAGCAGCATTGGATTTTCGCGCTTATCTAAAGGAAAGCAAAGAAGATGCGCTCAGTTACAATGCAACCTCTCGTCAATACCTTGCTGGAGACAGTTTTGACCGGCTGACGGGACCGGCAGCCACTTCGGAGCTAATGGAGTTTTTTTCAGGCAATTCACAGTCCAATTTTGACGCCCTTCCCGATTTGCAGCGTTCTCAAAATGTCCACGCATTCTTGCCATTGTACCGTGCGATGCGCGCAAAACAGTCCGTTGAAGTCGTTTATCAATCGATGAGGGACCCCGAGTCTGAAACCCGTCAAATTGCACCTGTTCGCTTTGTTTCCGATGGTGTCAGATTACATGTGCGCGCTTATTGCTTTACGCGGAAAAAATTCCGGGATTTCATTCCCTCCCGCATAGATCTCGAGTTATCGTTTCTCAATACAACTGGCACCGAAGGCATTCCGCGTGATGATGAGTGGTTTACGTGGTCGGTCTTGAAGCTACGTCCTCATAAACAGTTGTCGGTGTCACAAAAAAAGGTAGTTCGGAGAGAATTTGGCTTCATAGATGACGTTTTGGAAATTCGCATTCGTCAGGCACTTGAATTCTATTCGAAGCGCCGTTGGGGGCTCGACCAAGAATTTCCAAGATTGGAACTCCTTTCAACTGATCATATGCCGATGACAGAGGAAGAGATTAATGCAGATTGATATGAAGCGTGTTGATCCTGATATCAATATGGATCGATTCTACTGCGTTGAACTCACCAAAAATTTGTTTGGCATTCATGGCATACACCGACAGTGGGGCCGCAGTGGCTCTTGGGGGCATCACCGTCTTGACTGGTATGGAACTGAATTCGAAGCTGAAAGCGCCCTGTCGGAATTGGTCAGCCTAAAACTAGCAAGAGGTTATCTGCTTAAAGAACCGCATCTTCGCGGATAGGATTGATAAAATGGCAACATTTGGAAAGTGGTCTCAAGCAGGAGTCCCCCAAAAGGGGTGGAGCTGTGTTGGAGTTGAGGACCTTGGTTCGCCGTCCGAACAATGTCAGATGTGTGAGAATCAGGAAATCCGATACGTCCATCTGATGGAGCACCCCAACTATCCGGAAGTGCTCGGGTGTGGGTGTGTTTGTGCTGGCAGAATGGAGGAAGACTATTCAGGTGCTCGTAAACGAGAAGCAGGTGTTAAAAACGCTGCGCGGAGACGAACTCGTTGGCTGATGCGGAAATGGAAACTCTCACAAAGCGGAAACCGCTACGTCAAAACGGATGGTTTCCGTATCGTAGTCTTTCAAAAATCAGGCGGTTGGAGTGGCATGATCACACAATTGAGCACAGATAAATCCACCCATGCGCGCAAGCTGTATTCGACACAAGATCAGGCCAAACTCGCAGCATTTGATGGAATGATCTGGTTGAAGAGTAAAATGTCTGATGAAAATGGGGAGCGTTAGCAAACTCCTGACTCTCTGAAGCCAATATTGATGGCTCATCAATGAATATCTTTAATTACATAAGTGAAGTCGAAATACATGGGGTGATCTGAATGCCTGATAGTTGGTTCAAACGAAAACAACACACGCGGCGATTGGCGTCAGGCAAAATAATATTTGTTAGTGCCTGTTGGATCCCGTGTGGAATGAGTTCTTTAGACAAAACCCGTAGGCGGACACGTACTTGTCCGCAATGCGGTGCCATCATTGCGACAGTTCGGATGCCGAACGGAGGCTGGGCGCACTTCGAGACAGGCAAGGGCCTATCTCGCGTTAAGCATCCTTGTTTGCATCGAGGCGAGGGGCTCTCGCGCAGGCGCGACAACGACACACCTGATTTGTTTCCTGAGAATGAAAGCGCTTCCAATCAGAATCAGGATTAACCATAGGCTGCTTAGGGTCTGGCTCGGCTAAGCGCACAAATCGGTTACGTGCCAACCCCGAGCTTGGAGTTTTGCTAAAGTAGCTTTCCTGTTTTCAACGATTGCGGAATTGCGTATTGCGACCCCGACCAAATGTGTTGGACGTGTCATTGCTACGTAAGTTCCCTTCAAGAGCGTGGTATCTTGAACACCTATATTCAAACCACCGCTTTTGTCTCCGCACAGCCAATGTATGATTCTGTCGGACGAATGAGTACGGTTGAATGTACTCAGCAGAAGTGTTGAAAAATGTGTCTGCCCTTTGGCTTGATGAATGGAGCCTAGTCGAATAGAGACCTGACGATTATTTGCATCGATAACACAGACGTTGTCTGTATTTCCCACTCCGTCATCCGGTTGTTCCGGCAAGACCGATGGCTCCTCCCAGATCAGAAAATCTGCCCCGAGCTTTTCATTAACTTCTCCTTCGCAAAGTTTGTTTGCGATCGCGAGGAACTGTTCGGTTTTTTCAGCCCAAAGGTCGGCTGTGATCGGGTTCATGTTTGTAATGTATGTGTTGATGATTTCATCATATTGCCTGCGTGCATCGGTTTCACCTTCAAGAATCGTACGGATGGCTTTGTGTTTACGCCTTCTTTCCAGTTCAACCCGTGGTGCCCCAATCTCGCGCACCAACCGTTGTATCCCGGTAGCAAAAGAGGCGATTGCTGGCCCATTTTCGGAATCGGTCTTCCTCAGGTTTCGAGCGTGATGAAGATAGCCAGAAAGTGTTTTGGGGTGCCTGTTTATTTTCGCGTTTTCCACGCTATAGTCGGCCCAATAATGCTCCACACTTCTTGGATATTTATTATGTCCAGGCATTATGTCTTCGGATGCGGGCCGGTGAACGCCTCCCACAGCGACGCAATCGCCGAGCGCTAAGGCGTCATCGTCAAAAGTTTCAAGAAGGTGAGCGCCAAACGTCTGTAGGACGTTGCTGCAATCATTGTCTGGGAAAATAATAATGACGTTCCGGCCGTGATCAACATGATCGGTTGCTTTGCTTGGTCCATTTCCTTTCAACCCCCCACCGTCGACTGGAATGATTGCATGGGGATTTGCGAGATCTGCGATCGGTTTTCCAAAGCGACGACTGCTCGCAATGGTCATTGTGCGACCTTCACCCTGGTCCGGAAATGGGTCAGCCGTGTTCTGGTCTTGACCGGTTTTGAATATTTCCTGATTTGGATCGCCGACCCGTTGGATTTCGCAAAGTGCAGCCCCTCGATCAAATATCGAGTGGAGAAGAGCCGCCTGTCGCTGCGATGTATCTTGTATTTCGTCCATTAGCACCAACGGAAATCGATGGGACAATGCGTCTGATATTTCTGGATGGATTTGCATCAAATGTTCTGCCCATACGAACATTTCTTCGTAGCGGAAACGACCAGCTTTCGCGGACTCCTTTACAATGTGCTTGGCTTTTTGATATGATGGCGTATGAGTGGCGACCTTGAACTCTCGAGAGACCAGCGCTACCGAAAAGTCGCTGTCGGTGAATGTGAAGTCGTTTATGCTAGCATTTCGTCTGTTCAGCCAGCTTTCGTATTTCCAGCGTTCCTGTCCCTGGAGCACATTCCAACGAAACGCCTTTGCTACATCGTCGTCTATCAGTGGAGATGGGTATCCGTTTGATTGAAGATATGGCAGTGCTAGAAACCGATTGGCAAAGGTGTGAATGGTGTCGATGAAGTGTGGATAGCCAAGTAATCTGTGCCCAACTGGGGTGTGACCGAGCTTGTTTTGGATTTCCTCACGCGCGACGTTTGTGTGAGAGAGAACGCAGATGCCTGATGTTTTATGTGGCCATTTCCGCGCCATGATCGCCAACTTTGCGACAACCAGAGTGGTTTTTCCACTTCCTGGACAGGCTGAAACGTCAAATGTTCCTGATCGTTTCAGAAAAGCCTGCCGCGGGTCATCTAGGCCATCCAACCCCATGATTTCGGCGATCCAGGCGACATCTTCGTCGGTTACTTCGGGAATTTTGGGAGGTGTTGTCATTCAGTTGCAACCTGTGATTCTAGCTCGTCACCATCACCATCTGCTATGGCTGCCAGAGGTTCATGGCCACAAGCATGCTGAATGGCGTTCACCACATAGGTTGGTAAGCATGCTTTGAACGCTGGTGCGTCAAAGCCAACCTCAATCGCTTTTTTGTCGATTGCCATCGCCAGATACTGAGCGGCAATCGCTTTGGAGGCCTTTTTGGATTTGAAGTACCAGTAAACCTTGATAGCGATGAGTTCAGCGTCATTTCCACTTGCCGCCTTAAGTGCATCAAAGAGCTTCGTTGCCTGTGCAATCACAACTTCTTCGGTGATCTTACCGTCACAGATTCTGTCATGGGCGTTCGCGAGCAGAGCTGCCTCAAACACCATGTCTGCCAAGCCACAACGCGCAAGATCATATTCCAGTGTCCAATGATCACTCACGAATGTTTTCACGTTCTGGGCATCGTTAGAGGTAAGTTGCTCGACGCGCTCCAGCAGTGCTGTCGAAATGGCAGGGGCATCTGGGCCCAAATCCCTTTTTGCTTTCCATCGACGTTTGGAGCTTTTCCATATTGGATCGTCGTTGTCGTTTACGAGGCCTATGATTTCAGGTGCGGCATCGGGCATGACATCCATGTCAGCCAGACAGGAAACCGGTATCGAAATCCAAGTTTCTGCTTCATCGGCTCTTTGAAAAATCTTGCTGAAGCGCTTTAACCCTGTGCCTTTGACATTCACAATCGAGACACCGTGCTCCTCAAGATCGAGATTAAGGGCCCTAGCAATCGCCGGTAAGACAAGTGCTTCACCATCGCCCTCAACAATCAATATGCCATGAGCGAAAAACAGGTTTGCCTTTGTCACATCGAGAAATCGTTCAAGAAATGAGTAATCGTTGGTTGAAAGCTTTGTGTGTTCTTCAGACAGTGGGTGCGCGGTGTTTCCGTCCAACAATATTGTGTTCGCGACGGGCAGACCAGAAGCAAGATTAGGGCTATGTGTAGACAGGATCACCTGTACTTTACGCCCTTCTTCGTCTGTCACTTTTCCGGCCGCGGCCCTTTTCAAAAACTGCATCAGTCGTAGCTGTCGCTGTGGATGAAGATGCGCTTCCGGCTCTTCGATCAATAGCAATGGTAGGCCTTCGGGCTCGCGGCCAAGCAGTAAAAGCTCACAAGCCATGTAGAGTATATTATTTGATCCGAGGCCGAACTTTCCACGTGGCTGGGTGCCTGCATTGCCCATAAGGCCGAGTTCTAAACGCTCAAGAATTTGCCTCAAACGAGCATCGTTGCTTCCACCTTCTGTCAGATCAATTTTTGCAGCCATTTCATCACCAACCAGAAGTAGTGTTTTTAGGTAGTCGGTATTGATTGCGGTCTCTGCGTCAACGACGCCTTTGTGACCCTTCACATTATGGCTGAAGAATTCGGAAAGGCCGAGCAAACTCAAATCGGCGACATCAGCGGGTGTCGGTGGAAGCTGTGCCGCGTCAAAGTCGGCCCCATTCTTGATTCCGTCAACGTGGTACAAGATTTGTGAAAGACGGGATCCACGGCCAGATGACAGTTCCCCCTCTGCATCACGCAACGGCTTGAGATATGCCGATGCTAGTAGTTCCCGTACGGTCATTTCGATTGTTGGCCCAGCAGCGTTCAAACCAGACCGGACGTTGACTTCAACCCATCGCCGGGAGGTGCCGTCATTGGTCAATCGCCTCGCGTGAAAGTTTATAACCAATGAGATTATGCCATCCTGAAAAGTCAAATATTCCGCGAAGGCAGCTTGATCTGAAACTGAAAGATCAGACAAAATGCATGTTATGTTGATGTCATCGGCTGTTGCGCCATTTTCATCGACATGGAAATCTTCAGGTTGAACCCGAATGTACATTTGGTCACGACTGAGAAGGGCATATCGAATAGCATCGATGATTGCTGTTTTGCCGCTATCATTTTTACCAATGAGAGCTGTGACGCCAGGTTTCAGTGGTAGCGATACTGCGTTCGGCCCCAGTCCAAATTGCCGGAAGCCGCTGATAGTGAGTTTCGATAGATACATGGTTCACCTCAGGATGTATAAATGCTTTCATGGATGGCTTCGATTTGAGTAACCTCATCATCGGTCAATAGCTGAAACTCTTTACCTCGCGCTCGCGCAGACAGCTTGCCGTCATTTTGCTGTAAGAAGCGGAATAGCAAATCCATGGTACGTTCCGGCATATCGACGAGTTCCTCAACTCTCGCTCGGAAGCGATCATAATTGCGCAAGAACTCAGTCTCGTAAGGCAGGTCGACTTCGATCGTTTTTTGGACGCAGCTGTAGAGAAACTCAGCATGTGGCGTGGCGTCAAAGAAGCGGTAGAAATCGCCCGTCTCATTTGTGACATCGACATTGAATTTGTCTGTTGGCTTCCATTCGATGAGAGGCAAAAGCCGTGCTGAATAGCTTTCGAGGACTGCACGATAGTCATCTATCCGTTCGAGGATTGCCGACGAAATCGGAAATACGACACCCGGCGGGTTAAACCCGCGCTCGGCTAGAACGTGGTGGAAGATGTATCTGTGCAGACGTCCGTTCCCGTCTTCAAAGGGGTGAATGTAGACAAAGCCGAATGCGAGAACAGCCGAGGCAATCACTGGGTCCAAAGTTTGTGCGCTTGTGCGGTCAAACGCGACCATGCCGACAATCAAGCTTTCCAAATCCTCATGCTTGGCGCTTATGTGATCAGGAAGGGGCATCTGGCTTTCTCGATCATGTGACCCGACAAAGCCGCCTTCCTGTCGAAGCCCCAGTTTTATGAAGCGGTCATCGCCAATCACAATCTGTTGGAGGCGGAGCAGTTCATCTTGATCAAGAGCTTGTCGGCCTGCCTCACCAATGGCGCGGCCCCAACGTTGAATGCGATCTTGGGGAGGGCGCTCGCCCTCAATGGCATAACTTGAACGAGAATCCTTTAGCAGCAAAAACGCAGCAGTACGTGCCAATAGATCACGGGGAACATCGTCAACGATCTGTTGGGCTCTTCGAGCCAGATCCATCGCGCAGAAAGCTTCGAGTTGCGGTGTACGATACACCAAAGGACAGAAGTCTGGTGTTCCAGGCAGATTGTTCTTTATCCGATGCCGTGACGAGTTTGAATCGGTCGAACCATACTGCAGTCGGTCGTCCAGCACTTGTACGTAGCGTCCGCCTGCAGCGTCTTCCAGCCCGATTTGAGTTTGGAAGAGCCATTCATAGAGAAACCAAACCCTCCTCGCATAGCTCCCATTGGGTTCGTCGTTGACCCACGCGATGATTGGTTCATCTCCAACTGCCTCAAACAAACGTTTGAGAGTAGCGAGATCGAGCCCTTCATATTTTAGGGCGAATGTCAGATGACCACGTAGAGAAGCCTGGGGTTCATGGCGTGGGGTCATGATGCGCCATTCATCTGTAATCACAATGCGATGTCGATCTCCGATTGCAGAGAGTTTGCGTGGGATAGGAACTGCGAGAGTGTAGGCGTCAATAAGCGCGCTATAACCAGCTGGAATAGCGTTCTCTGGTAGCCGACTTTGGTGAATTGTGTTCACAGGCCCTGAAAATTGAACCGCTACTGGCTGATTGGTGATTTTCGTCTCTCCCGCATGAATTTTGTTTTAGAAAGCGAAGTTCGTTGAAAAACGTTCCTAACACATGAAATTTGTTTTAAAAACCATAATTTTGTGAATAGTGATACTGCGCCAACTTGATAAACCATACCAAAGGAGCTAAGCAAGGCCAGGAATAGGACAAAAGATCGCTTAAATCTGCAGGGTGGTGGGACAGGCGCGCCTTTCCCCCCCCGAAATCCTCTTCTATAAGTGATTGTTTTATAAGACATAATTAAAGACATGCGACGGAAGCGAAAAACATCACCCTACTATAGTGAACATGTTATAAATAGAGCAGTGTGACAATCCCTATGAGGCGATGATGCCCGAAGAAACGGAAGCTCTGCTTAGAAGACTTGGTCCAGCCCTGACGACCAAGCATATTGCTGAGTTGGTCAAGACTGGGATCTCTGAATCAGCCGCGCGCAAGCGCGTTCAACGGGGAACTGCACACTACCAAAAACTTGCAGGCATCCGCTTTGAGAAAAACACTCGCTTCATCTACCGTCCCGAGGACTACGGCGATGTAACGTTCTGGATCAATCTCGAAGAGGCCTTCTACACGCACGGCAAGAGTTATTGGGCTGCCCTTGTGAACTTACGTGCTCGTGGCGGTGCTTGTCTCAAAGAACGTTTTGCACAGATCAGTGGTGCACCAACCGCACGCAAACGCCAGTTACCGTCCGATGTTATCCTTGAGCGTCTCATAGCCATAAATCTTCTCGAAGAGACGGTCGAAGGTGAGCAAACCTACATAAAATTCAAGCCGTTTCACCTGCGATCAGCACCAATAGAAGTTATTAGGGCAACCGAACTTGCCGAATTTGTCGCCCTTCACGGGATTAAGGAATGGGCAAGACGCTTAGGCTTTGGCAGCTACAACCAATTCAACATGCGTGGTGAAGATGAAGCACCTGTTGTTTCTGGAATTACTTTTGATCTCAGTGCGCCATCCTATTTTAGACCCTTACTGCAGATCGTTGATGGCGTGGCTAAGCCTGGTTTTCTTGCCTGTGATATAAATCTGCATGGCGTCATTGAAGAACACGAAGTTGAGGCGTTTGTCCGTAAGTGTGATGGTGCGGCCTTCTCTAATAATGTTGGGCGCATTATGCCAATGCTGGTTGGGGACGTCTTTTCGGCTAAAGGCCTCGATCTTGCCAAACGCAAAGGTATTTTGGCGATCACTTTGGAAAACCTGTTCGGGTCAGAGCTTGCCAAGGCCTTACGTGATCTCGTCAGTCTATTGACCAATGCGGGTGCAACCGCCTCCGTCAATCCAGAGCACCTGATGCATGTCATGCGTACTCTTTCAAAAATTGAGGGTGCTTCTGCAAACCTACGTGGTGCTCTTTTCGAATTAGTGGTTGGTAGTCTGGTCAAGGACGTAGAGGGTGGATATCTCAAAACGGGTCAAAAGCTGATTGAAATGGGCACCGGCCGGAAAGCCGAGGTCGATGTTCAACTTGATTTAGAAGACAACAAGGGCTTCTGGGTGATCGAGTGCAAGGCGAAAAATCCGGGTGCACGCGTCAGTGAGGTTGATGTAAGCAAATGGTACAATGACCGTGTTCCCCTCATACATCGCATTCTGGATACTGGGTACAAAGAGGTAGAACGGCCCTTTCATTTCGAAATTTGGACTAACGGGATATTTGCCGATTCCGCATCGGCTTGGCTCAAAGCGCGATCCAAGATATGTGACGGATACACGATAGATTGGAAGGATGGAGCGGCACTAAAGCTCTACGCCGATAAGGCCAGCAATAGCTCACTGCGCAGCATGCTGAACGAGCACTATTTCAAGAACCCGATGACTGTTGTTGTTGTCAACAATGGCTCGTGAATTGTTTATACACCTCACCTATTATGCTAGGCAGTACGAGGACGAAAATGCCATCGGACTGAATCCAGAATCTCATATTTACGGACATAAAAATGCATCGAATTCTTATACCGATCGACAGCCAAGACCCCGATTCACTAGCTTATGCGTTTGAGTATGCAAAGAAAATATTTGAGGTTCACAAGAAGGGGGCCAAAGTTGTTTTACTTGTGCACACCAAAGCGCAGATAAGCAGCACATCTTTAGCGGGCCATCTTGGCTCCCCCCTCGCTAAATCACTGAGCAAAGGAAAGACTGCTCAATTACAACCCGGGCAACACCTACAACTTCAAACCTTAAAGACCTTGGGCCAGATGCTTTCAGATACGATTGTCATTGGGTTTTACGCGGATGGCCAAATGCTCGATCTAATTGATGATCGCAAGAGTCTAATCGGGGCGATAGCTGTGCCGGATCTGAAAGGTGATGCAGATGTGTGGGCAGCTCGTTGGGGAGCAATTATCCATGGTGAGGAAAAAACTTCGCCGGCAAAACTGATCGAAGACCAAGTAGTAGAAAATGCGCTCACACAGCTTTTCGCTATGGTAAACCCTTCAACCGGTATTGGGCACCAGCGAGACAAAGAACATGCCGATAATGTCTTGAGAATTCTGAGAGCCAAAGGCCATACTCTCGAAGCTGAAGCAATCAGATCTTTCGCAATCCAGAAGGGCTGGCGCTCGAGAAATGCTGCTGATTTAGCAAAACTCGTGTCGAGGATAGCTTCACTAAAAAACAAACCGTCCCTCGCAAAAATCTACAACCCACAAGACAGGTACAAAAGCTGGTCAAGCTAAATTAGCGGAACACATTATCTGTTCGCGCCGCAAAGTTCCGCTAAGGTGCAGTTATCTGAACTACACATATTTTGTCGGCGGTGTTCACTTCTGGGGCTGATCGGGCGAAAGTCCTTTATTGTGGAACGACAAACTTGAAATGACTAGGCACCATTCTAAAATCAGGCGCTACATTCTTTCGCCAAAGTAGTTTTTAGCTTCAAACTCAAGCCTGTGAAGTTCTCCAAGAAGCGCGAGTTCCGGAGATTGATTGCCATATGGTCGTTGTCGGGTAGTCAGCATTTCAATGGTCTTCACACGTGATTGGAGATGTGTGGGGCTTACAGCAATCCGCAATCTTGATAGCGATGTTTTACTTCGATTCGCGCTGAATTCCTTCAAAGCCTCGAGGATGTCCTCTCCCCGGCTGCGTGGTCGGTCGCTGAAATCCGTTCCGCTTTCGCGTTTAAGTTGTGGATCGGCTTTAGCTTCGGCCAGACCTGACTTTAGTGCGCTTGTAATTTCCGAGATCAGCAGACGCCGATAGTCCTGTGAGCGATCAAAGTGGGCACTTCCCACGTAGAGATTGGGAAGTTGAAAATGGCGGGCCACCGCTTGGGGCAACATGTCTCGACAACTGATCACACCTGATAGAAACTGACCCGTACTTTCAGCGTCGCTATCTTCCCGCCAGGTACTAAATCCTTCCAGGTTTCTAAGAACGTGATCGACAACCCGATCACCTGTGTTCCAATCCATCATGTCTTTTGTGCTCCACATTGCCGGATACTGGGCCGATCCGTTGGCTCAGGCGGTAGGACCGTCCAATTGGTGACCTTACGTGTCTGAAGTTGGTGTATCATTTCTGCCAAACCCTTTTGGGCAGGATCGAGGTCTGCGGCGAGTGAGACACCAAAAATAGACATCTCTAAAATCGGATACTGTTGGCCTGCTAAAGTAACTGGGGGGCAAAATGAGTGACTTTGTTGATCGTCATTCCCCGTCATCAAAAGCCTATGTTTTCCAATGCCTGCCCGAACAAAAGCACGCACACCGTCGTATTTGCTTGCTCTTGCTTCCTGCGGCCCGTCGAAAAACGCGAGTGTGCTGAACGCGACTTTGTAAACAGCACGCACAAATTTTGGATCACGGCCAAACTCTTGTTCTAATGACAACTTACTTTGCTCTCCGGGTATTCGAGGGTTCATTGATATATTGCTAATGCCGTTTTTGCCTGATCCAGCGGGCAGTTTTACTCCGAATGCCTCAGCGACCTCCGGTCCTCCATTTAGATGAATTTCTGGGCCATTGTCAGTGTAGCGTCCCTTTATTGGTGCCCAGTTGTTTATTGATGGATTCTTGCCGCGTTTGCGCCGGACACCCTTCATAAATGCTGTGATTTCAAACTGACGTAGCAATGCGTTGTCTATGTGCCCAAACCCATTGTTGCAGGCCATACATACGCAATCCTTGAGTACAAAGTCCGGCGGGCAACCAAGAGCGTCTGGCAGAATGTGCTCGATGTTCGCCCTACTTACAGGTTGGGCGCACCAAATGCAGCTTGGGGGTTTCGTCATCTTGAAAATCACCTCACTAGTCGGGTATTCAAAAATTGAAGTAAATGGCAAGTGCTTGCCAATGACAAGTATAGGATGAGGCCTTGATTGATCTACTACGATAAATTCCAGACCTGGGAAGCTTCCTTTGACGATCTCGTAGAGCCTTTGATTGGCTTGCAAAACTTGACTGAATTGACCACTTCTGAATTTGAATTTATTGAAGATGCTGGATGCTTTGTATCGAGTTTGACTGGCATCGAGTCAATTTCGTCAGAAATTCTTAGTTGGCTAACCAAAAATGAATTTTGTGTTTTCCATGGAACTAGACTGCTGCCCAAGGAGGCAGTATCCATACAGGACATAGGTCTACAACCCTTGGCTGCCCTCAGTCGACAAGAGCGTCTGAGTGAAATTTTTGGAAATCACGACGATTGGAAGGTCGTGAAGGAAAACCTCGCTGATGTCTTAGGCGACGTCGGGCCGAAGCAGAAGCAAGGGAAAAGAGAAGGGCAAGTGCATTCTAGCCTCTCCAGATCGGGTCTAGTGAACGGGTTCGATCATTATCTGACCCATGGTTCCGAGTTTGATCAACACGTGGCTTCACGGCTGTTCCCCGATGATTCTGGCTTGCGGCTTCTGCAATCCAGGACCGTGCCCTATCTTATTCATGTGAAAATGAGTGGCGAAGACCTCGTCAAAGGTGCTCATCCACACTTCAGCTACCAAGATGTCATTGAAATGGGAGAAGTTCCAGGATTGGGATCTACGTTTCTAGATGCTTGGGCATTCAAGAAATCAAAACCGGACTTTGACATTATAAAGCTGCGTACTGATTGCTGCGTGATGCAAAAAGAAGCTACTTCGCCAGAGAATATTATGGAAATCGAAGAACTTAACTAACTTAATCCAACATGAGCGTCTTACTTGCCGACAGGAGTAAGACGCAGCCAAAGTGAAAGCTCAATTGGTCCGTATACCAACTGATCCATGACTTTCCTCGATGCATTTGCACTATAACTAAGGGCTAATACCCGTGAGCGAAATGCTCGCTCAACGCGTTAATGGCAGTCATTCTGTTAGGGATGAAATGTAGTCGTCAGGTGAGTTGAACCCAAGAAACCCAGATCCAGCCAAGCCACGTTGTAAACTTGCTTCGATCTCGCCTAGGGGAATGACAAGTACGGTGCTGCCCAAACCTTCGATCGTAGCCGAGATGACGTCCCTGACAGTTGGTGCAAAAGGAGGGATCATCAGCTTTGCGCCTTGGAAGACTTCGGTGTCCAGGGCATCAACCGCGCCTTCCACGAAAGGAACTGACGCTGCATAAACTGGTGCCTGCTTGTCCGGATCGAAGATGACAATGGGCCTAGAGACGGATCGTTGAACTACTTGCCAATCGATGGCCGCAAGGATGACGCGATAGGCCTGATCTGAAATTTCTGAATTGCGCCCTGCAAAGAGCACAACACCAATATATCCATTTTCAAGAGAAACTGTGACCGGCGCAACGGCGGTTGCTGATAAACCTGTATCATCTGTCACATCAACAGAGACGGAAAACGTTCCTGGTAGCTCAAACCGGCATGTTGCAATCTGACCGGTTGAACTCGCCTGGCAAAACCCAACAGAGCTTCGATCGGCAAGATGTCCTCCGATTTTCCAAGAATAGTTAGTGATTTCTGCAACAGAAGAGGTCGACTCAGCGGCACTGAATTGAATGCTCTCACCGGCGGAGACCGAAACTACATCGGGGGAAATCGCGGCGACGGGGGGCACGTCAGGAGAGGTAGCTTTGCCAAGAATGAATCCTCCAATGCCGAGGATGGCTCCGATGACCACGCCGGAGATGATCTGACCAAGGATGGGATTGCTATCTGCCATGGATGAAGTTTAACCCGTTGAATTACCTAATGTGAAGAGTGCGGATCTAAGGTCCGGCAACATGATCCGAATAACCGCTCTGTTATTCAAAATATCTTCTATGGTGCAACGCCGAAGAGCTCGCGGCGCTTCGCACGGTAATTTTGCGATCGGAAGTGACCAGCCACCCAACTATCGTCTTCACTCAGAAAACGGATTTCTGGATCGCTTTGGCCGTTTTGCGCTTTTCGGTTTGCTACTTGCCTGAAGTAAAAGTGGTTCAGCAACCGAAAAAATTCAGTGGTGTAGACGTCCGCAACATGGGTGTTGCCTCTGATCAGCAACATGTTTTCATCATTGCTTGTAAGGGATGCCGGAGAAAAATTTGCGGAGCCAGTGAAAATTTTGGGGTCGTCACTCAACACATCGATGCCCATGTATTTAGTGTGGACGAAGAAAACATGCCCCGATGAACGGTAGTGATGTTCGCGCCACATCCAGTTCTCAAGTTTGAATCCTGGTACCTTTCGCCAATGGCCTAGCGATCCTGTGTAGCCCAAACCTTGACCGAACACGACTCTGGTATCCCTATCTCTTTCTATCATGTCTTGGGCACCTACGCCTCGGCTCCGTTGCTCCATCAGAATGTATCTCAGATAGTCTTTGTCGTTGTCGAAGTACCGTGCCAAACGAGTGGTTACGCCGAACGCTGAAGTTAGCATCACCGTCTGTTTTGCACCTTCAATTTGACGCCCATACCAATCCAACTCGCTTGACCCTGAGCGCGGGGAAAACAATGGCGTGACAGAGTTTTTTGGCAAATCTTCCGGCGGGGCAGGGGTTTGGGCCTCGGTGAATGCTCTCATCTCCTCGCGTTGCGCATCGCGGGCCAGTAACTTGAAATAGTCAGAGTAAACTAGCGCGACTGCTGGGTCTCTTACGATGTGGCCTGTATTGCTTTGGCCACAAAAACCTGAGGATGTTATGTTGGTGGAGCCAGTCCAAAGCTGCACTGGATTGCCGTTTTCCTTGAGCACCATGAACTTGTTGTGGGTGAGCGATATATGATTGATACGCTCCTTGAAATGCAAGTTCGGACGACCTGTGTATGGCGCGATCGCCTCGCGGTTCATAACCCCGTACTTAGTTTCAACGCGTTGGTTAACGCTGCGTTTGAACCAGTCTGCCTCAAATGTCACTTCGACTTGCGCACCACGCGCTGCTGCTGCCGCAAGTGCATTTAAGATTGGCGGGTAGGTCAGTTCGTAAAACCCGCAATGCAGCGAAAAACGGGCGTCTTTGGCTTGGGCTATGAAGTTCAGAGCTCCGTCCAACAGTCCTCGTGATAACCATTTGGTTCGCTCGGCGTCTGGGTTATCCAATTCGGCCCTCAGTTCGTCTGCGCTTAGCGAGACATCATTTCCAAATCTCTCTGCATAAGCCTGACTGACGATAGCGCCACGGTTGAAAAACACTGAATGATCTCCACCAGACTCATCTTCTGTGCGAATCGAAACATTGAGATCAGGCGCTGCATGCAGTTGCGACAAGTCCCCATTTTGCGGACGAAACAACGGGCGAATGGTATAGTGATACTCGGTATCTGGTTCGGCCCAATAGTGTCCCCATCGGAAATCTTGGATGGGATGCGCAACAGTACTGAACCGCTGAGCGCGCTCCGGATTATCTTCAAGCGACTTGAAGCACTTGAAGCCATTCAGCCAACGGATTTGACCTTTCAAACATTCTTGTACTCCGATGCCAAAACCAAGGAAATCATCTAGATTTTCCTTGTCTGCATTCATCGCCAATATGACAGCCCGCGTGCCAGAAATGGCACGAACGGAAAAATCGCCGACTCTAGTAATCTGTCGCACTATAGACCCCTAAATTAAGCCAATTGGTTCGAGCATAAGCCACTTTGTTTGAATGCGTCAAAGAAGAGATGGATACATGTGTGCCACGCGTGAGGCTGTTCAACAACCTAGCGACCCGTATTGAAGGTTCAGCTCACAGTGCCCCGTTGGTCTAAGAAGCGGACTTCAATATTATTGTTTACCGAGCCTTTGGCTCGGTGGCCTGACCCCTGATGGGTACCGGGCGTGAAACGGAATACAGACATCATTCGTCCAAAACGAAACTATAGCATTGACACAATGCTATAGTTTCGTGGACTATGAGGATGTCAGTATGAAGTTGGCAGGAAATAGGGGGTCTTTCTTCGCATGTCCCGAACGAAACGTTTGATTGAGGCGGAACGCATG
>JAFLKA010000240.1 GCA_022712735.1 Marinosulfonomonas sp.
CGGCTCAAACGGGGTGCCTTGGCGCGAGTTTTTGTAGCGGTGCAGCAGCGCCAGCCCCAGAAATACCCGCTCGCGGTGGCGAAGCCCGCCCAGATTGGCGCGGGTGGCGTTGTCAAAACAGACTTCGGCGCGGTAATCGGGATGCGCGCGCCATGTCACGTCATGCAGCAGACAGGCCGCCATGATCAGGCGCTTGCGGTCTGCATTGGCCGATTTGAACAGCGGCATGATGAAATTATACAGACCCGTGCCAAACCCCGGCCAACGCGCATCTTTGCTTTCGGCAAAGCGGCAAGCCTCGATCAGCGGGTCGCGGTCGCGCAGTTTTTGCGGCATTTGTTCATACAGCATGCCTTCGCGGATGCCGTAGCTGGACACAGCAATTTCGCGCGGTTTGAATTTACGAACCAGTCGTTTCAGCACTTCGCAGGCGATCGGCACAAGGATCATCCGTGCTTGCGATGTGCCGGTCTGGGCGCGTAGATCATCCAGATCATGCTCATCGATCCACTTGACCGTTTGCATCACCGATTTCGGCGTCATCCGGTATTCATGCAGCACCGACAGGGGGTAGCCCCGCCGCAGCATGTCGAGCCGCGCAATCGCCCGCCATGATCCGCCGACCAGAAACAGGCGTTTCTTTTCAACCGGAATCTGGTTGTGCAGATCATCCAGAATGGTGCTGATATGTTGCGTCAGTCCCTTCTTGCCGCCCTTTACATTGCTTAACTTCAGCGGGCCAAGCGGCGAGGTCAGGCGCCGTCCGACACGTCCGTCGGCGACCTCGGCCAACTCCATTGAGGAGCCACCAATATCGCACACCAGCCCGTTGGCGGTGGGCCAGCCCAGCAACACGCCTTGGGCTGACAGGCGCGCCTCTTCCTCGCCATCAATCACATAAATGTCCAGACCGGTTTCGCGCAGAACTTCGGCGCAGAAATCCGCGCCATCCGTAGCCTCGCGCACGGCGGCGGTGGCAACGGCGGTCAGCGGCGGGATGTCCATGCCCTCGGCCAGCAGTTGGAACCGTTTAATTGCAGCCAAGGCGCGGGCGCGCCCCTCGGGATTCAGTCGGCCGGTTTCGGGCAGGCCAGCCCCCAGCGCCCACATGATTTTCTCGTTGTAGAAATAGGCAGGGCTGCGGGCGGCGCCGTCAAACACCACCAGCCGGACCGAGTTTGACCCGACATCGACCACGCCAACCCGTGACAGTGCCCTTGAGGAGGGGTCATCAAACAGCGGGCGACCAAACGGGCCCCAATCTTCGTTATTTCCGTCCACGCGAATATCCCCCGTAAGTTGGGCCCATTTTGCATTGCGCAGGGGGCACGCGTCAATCTTTGGTGTGGGTCAATTCCGGCACATCGGCGGCCCCTGCCTTGCCACGGCCCGAAAGCGACGGGTTTTCCATAAAGAAACGGTGGCAATTGAACGGGTGTGCATCAGATGCGGTTACTGGGCGCAGGTAGTTGCCATCGGGGGCCAAGATCCAGCTTTGCGCCTCGTCTGCCAGATTCGCCGCCATGATTTGCCCCATGATCTGCGCCTTGACGGTGGCGTTGGTGGCCTCGACCAGCGTTTCGACCCGCCGGTTCAGATTGCGGCCCATCCAGTCGGCCGAGGAAAAGTAAACCTTGGCCTTTTTGGCGGGCAATCCATAGCCGTTGCCAAAACATACGATGCGCGAATGTTCCAGAAAACGCCCGACGATGGATTTAACGCGGATATTGTCGGACAGACCTTTGATGCCGGGGCGAAGGCCGCAGATGCCGCGAATGACAAGGCTGATTTTGACGCCAGCTTGCGATGCCTCGTAAAGCGCGTCGATCACCGATGGGTCGACCAGCGAATTCATCTTGGCCCAAATCTCGGCGGGCTTGCCCTCGCGGGCGAACTCGGTCTCGTTATTGATCCGCTCAATCAGGGTGGATTTCAGGGTCAGCGGTGCGATCGCGAGGTTTTCCAGCCCCTCGGGATGGGCGTATCCCGACAGGTAGTTGAACACTTTGGTGGCATCTCGGCCCAAGGCCTCGTTGCAGGTGAACAGCGATAGATCGGTGTAAATACGGGCGGTGATCGGGTGGTAATTGCCGGTGCCAAAGTGGGTGTAGGTCACCAGTTTGGCCCCTTCTCGGCGCACCACGATGCTGATTTTGGCGTGGGTTTTGTAGTTGATGAACCCGTAAACCACATGGGCCCCCGCGCGTTCCAGGCGGCGGGACTGGCGGATGTTGGCGGCCTCATCGAACCGTGCCTTCAATTCGACCAATGCGGTGACAGATTTACCGGATTCGGCTGCTTCGCACAGGGCCGCCACGATGGGGGAATCGCGCGAGGTGCGGTAAAACGTTTGTTTGATCGCCACCACATCGGGGTCTCGCGCGGCCTGTTCCAGAAACCGCACCACGGTGTCAAAGGTTTCATAGGGGTGGTGCAGCAGCATGTCCTTTTGCCGGATCGCGGCGAACATATCACCCTCATGGTCCCGTACGCGTTCAGGCACCCGTGGGGTAAAACTGGGCCACAGCAGGTCTGGGCGGCTGTCCAGCACCAGTTCGGACAGATCGGTTAGGCCCAGCATGCCGTCGATCTCGACCACCTCGTCCTCTTCGACACGCAGTTCGCGGATGATCAGGCGGCGCAGGCCTGTCGGTGCATCAGCGGATATTTTTAGGCGCACAACGTCGCCACGGCGCCGCCGTTTCAGCGCCACCTCGAATTCGCGCACAAGGTCTTCGGCCTCGTCCTCGACCTCGAGATCGCTGTTGCGCAGCACCCGGAAGGTGCAGCTGCCTTTGGCCACGTAGCCCGGGAACAGGGCGCTCAAATGCAGCAGCAGCAGTTCCTCCAGCGGCAGGAAACGTTGCGCATTGCCTTCGCTTGGCAGGGCAACGAAACGGTCAATCTGGTGCGGGATTGGCAGCAAGGCTTGCAACGGGCGTTTGTCTGACAGGCGCTCCAGTTTCAGCGCCAGCGAGAAGCCCTCATTGGGGATGAACGGGAACGGGTGGGCCGGATCAATCGCCAGTGGGGACAGGACCGGAAACACCTGTGTCAAAAAGAATTGCTCGGCGAATTCTTTATCCGCGTCATTCAGGCTTTGGGCGTCCAGCAGGGTGATATCTTCGGCGGTCAATTCGCCGTGCAGCGTGTTCCAGACGCGCTGCTGTGCTTGCAACAGATCACGCGCGTCGGTGTTGATCAGGACCAGTTGTTGTGCGGGTGTCAGACCATCGGCGGCGGGCGTGGTGTTGCCCGCGTCGGCCAGTTCTTGCAGGCCCGCGACCCGAACGGTGAAAAACTCATCCAGATTGGTGGCGGAAATAGACAGGAACCGCAGGCGTTCCAGCAGCGGCACGCGCAGGTTCTCGGCCTCTTCCAATACGCGCCAGTTGAACGCCAGCCACGACAGCTCGCGGTTAAAAAAGCGTTTTGGGCCGTCCCAGTCCTCATCAGGCAGGGTGGTGGCCGTGTCAAACGGGGCTTTTAGAAAATCGGCGTGGGTCATGATGCAACCGGTGGTTTTGGGAATGATAAGGGGGACTTATGCCGTATTTCAGGGGGTGTTGTCCAGCACTTGTGCCGCCAGTTTCGGCGTAATGGCGCCCCCTTTGACCAGTGCTGCCTTATCCAGTGCGTTAACCAGCGTTCCGGCGGCGTCAAATGAACGATCCATGCGTTTTAGCAGATAGGCAATCAGTTTCGGGGTTACGTCGATTTGGCGGTCGGTGAACAGCTTGACCAGAACTGCGCTGAGCAGGGTGTCATCGGGGCGCGACAGGGTGGTGGTCGTGGTGGCGGCCATCCGGCTTTGCAAATCGGCCAGGGTCAGCGCCCA
>JAFLKA010000153.1 GCA_022712735.1 Marinosulfonomonas sp.
CTGCACAGGCCAGTGTCATAGCCCAGCGCCGTCACATGCTCCTGCACCGCCTCGGTCGCCACATTGCCCTCAGCGCCTGGCGCGAACGGACAGCCGCCCAATCCACCGATGCTTGCATCAAACACCCGCAAGCCCAGCGCCAGTGACGCATCAATGTTTTCCATCGCATGGCCATTGGTATTGTGGAAATGCCCCGCCAGCCGATGCGCCGGAACCTCTTTCAGAACCGCCAGCAACATCCGCGCCACAGTGTCCGGCGTGCCGTGCCCCAGCGTGTCGCCCAGCGACACCTCGTAACAGCCCGCCGCAAACAAATCCGCCGCGACCTTGGCCACAGCTTCCGGCGCCACTGCCCCGTCATACGGGCACTCGATTACACAAGACACGTAACCGCGCACCGGCACATCCGCATGGCGCGCCGCCTTCAGGATCGGCGCAAAGCGCTCGAAACTCTCGGCAATGGTGCAATTGATGTTCTTTTGCGAAAACCCTTCCGAGGCCGAAGCGAAAATTGCCACCTCGTCCACGCCGGCTGCAATCGCCGCCTCATACCCCTGCATATTCGGGGTCAGCGCCGCATAGGCCACACCATCGGCTTTCTGGATGCCCAGCATCACTTCGGTCGCATCAGCCATCTGCGGCACCCGCTTGGGCGATACAAAGGACGTCACTTCAATGTGGCGAAATCCGGCCTCCGACAGCTTATCGACCAGCTCTGTCTTCTCGGATGCCGGAATGGCGCGCGCCTCGTTCTGCAACCCGTCCCGCGGCCCGACTTCAAATATCTCGACAAATTTTCCACTCATGGCAAACCCTCCTCAGGCGGTGCATAAAACGCTTCTTTGTAAATCACCGTATCACCATCACGCGCCTTGGCCAGCGCAAAAGCAGGACGTGCGACCAATCGCTGATAATAGCGGTCCAGATCGGGCAGAATTTGTGCCGGAATGAAATGCCGCGCGATCATCACCCCGTAGCCGACATTGACATCCACCGCCGAAAATCCGCTCGCCAACAGGTAATCCTGCCCCGCCACCACACGGTCCACCACCTCCAGCACCTTTTCCAGCCGCTTGGCCTCCAGCCGCATCACTGTCGCAGAGCGCATGGCAGGGTCGCGCAGCGCAATATGGTGCTGGGTCAGATTGGCCAAATGTTGACCAATGGTTTCGGCATAATGCAGCCACTGCAACCAATCGGCCCGCTCATTATCCCCCACCTCGCGGCCCAACCCACACTCGGGGCGGGTCTCGACCAGATATTCAGTGATCGCACCTGATTCAAATAACACCCGCCCGTCAATCTCCAACGCCGGAACCCTTGCGGCTGGCGACAATGCCTTAAACTCCGGCCCCCGCATGGATTTATCAAAAAAGTCCCACGCCTTGACCTCGAACTCCAGCCCCATCTCCTGCATCAGCCAAAGCGTACGAAAACTCCGCGCCTGCGCCACATGATGTAAGACAATCATTCTTCACCCCTTCTTCTTTTCTTAAATACCTCTGCCGGAGGCATCCCGAGGCCCCTTCATGGGGTCGAGATATAAAGCGGCCCTGCAAGGGCCTCCATTTAACTGATCTCCTCCAGGCGGATCAAAGCCGCCCCCGCCTCAACCTGCGCCCCCTCAGAAACCAATACCTCGGCCACCACACCATCGCGGGCCGCCAACAGCGCATGCTCCATCTTCATCGCTTCCAATATGGCCAAACGGTCCCCCTCGGCCACCACCTGCCCCGCTTCGGCAAACACACCCTTAACCAATCCGGGCATCGGCGCTTCCACCAGATTACCATCGCCTGCATGGCTTGCATCCGCATCCAGCGGATCAACAACACTGAAATGAAACCCGTGTCCGGCAAACACACTGACAGACGCGCCCAGCTTCACCACATGCGCATCCACAGATACGCCATCGACCAGCCAATGGGCCCCGCGCACCACCTGATGCACCTCATCCCCCAGCGTCACCTCGAACCGGCCAGCACCCAGCGTTGCAACCTTTGCCGCAATCTCGTCATCCCCGACCCGCAACAAAACCGTCTGCTGCAATGGCGCCCACAGCACGAACCCGTCACCAGCCCCGGCCTGATCCAACCCGGCAGCCCCCAGCGCCGCCAGCGCCACCACCGCAGCACTCGCCACAGGCTCCACCACCAAACTGTCTAAATCCCGCGCGATCAACCCTGTATCGACTTCACCACGGCCAAACCCTTCGTGCACCGCCAAAGCCCGCAGGAACGCCAGATTGGTCACTGATCCGGCCACCTCGGTCATCTCCAACACCCGCGCCAATTTGCCCAGCGCTTCCGAACGGGTCTCCCCATGCACCGTCAGTTTCGCAATCATCGGGTCATAAAACGGCGAGATCACATCGCCCGCACGCACGCCGCTGTCAGCCCGCGCCGCATCAGGAAACTCCAGATGCGTCAACGTGCCCGTGGCGGGCAAAAACCCCGCCGGAACGTCCTCGGCATACAGGCGCGCCTCAAACGCATGACCATATATCTGCAACTCACCTTGCGTCTCGGGCAAAGCCTCGCCCGACGCCACCCTTAACTGCCACTCGACCAGATCAACGCCGGTGATCGCCTCGGTC
>JAFLKA010000256.1 GCA_022712735.1 Marinosulfonomonas sp.
CGCCCGTGGATCAAAGCGGTCCGGTGCATGGTGTTCGGCGATGCGCAGCCAGAGGAAGCTGGGTGGGGACGTGCACCCGATCGTGGTGAATGTGTGCAATTTTGCCAAGGGTGATCCGGCGCTGCTGTCGTTTGATGATGCGCGCACTTTGTTCCATGAATTTGGTCATGCGCTGCACCAAATGCTGTCGGATGTGACGTATGAATCTATTTCCGGCACATCGGTTTCGCGTGATTTTGTCGAACTGCCCAGTCAGCTGTATGAGCATTGGCTGGAGGTGCCTGAAGTGTTGCAAAAATTCGCAACCCACGCTGAAACCGGAGAGCCGATGCCTGCAGATGTGCTGAAACGCCTGTTGGCGGCGGGCACCTATGATATGGGGTTCTCGACGGTGGAATATGTGGCGTCAGCGCTGGTTGATCTGGAATTTCATAATGGCGCTGCGCCGGCTGACCCGATGGCAAAACAGGCCGAGGTTCTGGAAACGCTTGGCATGCCCCACGCCATCCGGATGCGCCACGCCACGCCGCAATTTGCCCATGTATTTTCCGGTGACGGCTATTCCAGCGCCTACTACAGCTATATGTGGAGCGAGGTGATGGATGCCGATGCGTTTCAAGCGTTTGAGGAGGCGGGCGGGGCATTTGACCCTGAAATGGCGTCGCTGTTGGAAACGCATATATTGTCTGCGGGCGGGTCCAAAGACCCCGAGGAATTATATAAGGCGTTTCGCGGGCGGATGCCGGGGGTTCAGGCGCTGCTAAAGGGGCGCGGGTTGGTGTGAAGCGGGGGAGGAGCCTAGCTTGATGAGGCTTTGAAGGCAGCAAATCTGGGGCGTGAGAGTAAGGCGGGTTTCGTTCGGAAAACAGTTCTACTATTCCGGAATAGTGGAACTGTTTTTAAGCGTGTAAATACGATGTAACACATTGAATTTATGATTCAATGCTAGCCGCTTGAAACCGCGTCATTCAGCGAACAGGATCCTGGTGAATGATCACATCACACTGCGGATAGGCCTGCCGGATGGCATGTTTCAACCCGGCACTAATCGCATGGGCATCATTCAGCGACTGGTTCCCGTCCAGCTCCACGTGCAGATTGACAAAAACGGTTGAGCCAGCTTGGCGAGTGCGTAGGTCGTGATAGCCGTGCACTCCGGGGTGGGACTTGGCGATGGCCTCGATTCCGGCAATCAGGGCGGGGTTGGCAGAGCGGTCCATCAAGGCATCCCACGCACCCTTGCCGATACGCAAAGAACCGATGACCAGCAGAACGGCAGCGCCAAGCGCAACCACGCTGTCGATGTAGGGCAGGCCGAATCTGGACGAGGCCCAGAGCGACAGCAGGGCCCCACCGGCGGGCAGCAAATCGCCCAGATAATGTAGGGAATCTGCGGCGACAACGCGGCTGCCGGTTTGACGGGCGACATGGCGTTGCCACAAAATAAGGGCCAGCGTTAGCACGATCGACACAGCCATCACCACCATTCCGCGCCCCTCTGACATCAAGGTAACAGGCTCATCGGATAGCAAGCGGCGCACGGCGGCCCAGCCGATCACGCCGCCGGAAATCAGGATGAACACCGATTGCCCAAGGGCAGCCAGATCCTCGGCCGAAGTGTGGCCGAAAGCGTGGTCTTCATCCGCCGGACGGGCAGCGTAATATATCGCGGCCAACGCCCCGAGCGAAACCATGAAATCCAGCGCACTGTCGGCCAGACTGGCGGCAACGGATAGCGACTGTGTGGCGCTATAAGCCCAGAGTTTCAGAGCAACCAGAATAATGGCAACAATGACCGAGGCCAGCCCAGCAGAAAGATTTAGGCGTGTGTTGGAGCGGTCTGGTATCTGCGAGGTCATTCCCTGATCTCGTCAGGGCGAACCCCCCACAGGGTATCTTTTCTGGCCCATCCCCTTTGCCCACCTGCCTTTAGGCGGCACCAGTCCGGCCCGCATTGGCCCAGACGCGCAATCACGCCCATTTCCAGTTGGGCATTCTCTTGTGACTGGGGATTGGGCTTTGCGTAAAGGATCAACATATCGCGCTCAACAATCACGGTGCGCACACCTGATAGCAGCGAATAATGCACCCAGCCGCCTTGTCCGTCGCGGTCTTGCACGCGTCGCCAATGGCCGTATTCGGCGGTGATTTCCAGCGGCATATCACGGCGCTGGAACACCCAGTCGATGCGGTGTGTCAGGCTGGGGCCACGGCGCACATTACCCTCGGCCGCCTTTAGCGACACAAAGCGCGGCAACGGCAGATTGGTCACCGGCCCGCGGTCTTGGGCGATGGATGTGCCAACCAGCAAGGTTGCGAATATGAATGCGAGGGCTGCTCTGCCTAACATTTGTGATGCCTTTTTTGTCTCAATCGTCGCTGGGTTCTTGTGCCCCGCGTCCTGTTGCGCCACTTTGGCATTAACGCTGCGATTTGGAAAGATAAGGGAGAGCATTATGTCTGCTGAACGTCTGAGTGTTGTTGTGACGCGACGGTTGCCCGAAGTGGTCGAAACCCGAATGAAGGAATTGTTCGACGTGGAATTGCGCGAAACCGACGCGCCAATGACCCGTGACGAGATCGTGTCGGCGATGAAACGCGCCGACGTTCTGGTGCCGACTTTGACCGATACGGTGGACGCTGGAATGCTGACGCAAGCGGGCGATCAGCTGCGATTGATTGCCAATTACGGCTCGGGCGTGGACCACATTGATGTGCAAACCGCAAGACAGCGCGGAGTCCTTGTTTCTAACACTCCGGGGGTGGTGACCGAGGACACAGCAGACATGACTTTGGCGCTGATTTTGGCGGTCACCAGACGCATTCCTGAGGGGTTGGCGCTGATGCAATCGGGGGAGTGGCAGGGGTGGTCGCCGACGGCTTTGATGGGCGGTCGTTTGGGCGGCCGCCGGTTGGGGATTCTGGGCATGGGGCGGATCGGGCAGGCGGTGGCGCGACGGGCGGCGGCGTTCGGGATGCAGGTGCATTATCATAACCGCAAACGGCTGCATTCAGACATTGAGGCAGAGCTGGAAGCGACCTATTGGGAGAGCCTGGACCAGATGGTGGCGCGGATGGATATTATATCGATCAACTGCCCGCATACACCGTCAACGTTCCATTTGATGAACGCTAGGCGCCTGAAATTAATGAAGAAAAGCGCGGTTATTGTGAATACGTCACGGGGCGAGGTGATCGACGAGAACGCCCTGACACGGATGTTGCGGTCGGGCGATATTGCAGGGGCGGGGCTGGATGTGTTTGAACACGGCACCGAAATTAACCCGCGATTGCGGGCGCTGAAAAACGTGGTGCTGCTGCCGCATATGAGAACGGAAGAGCGGCGTGGAGGGAAAGAGGGGGCAAGGCCGTGG
>JAFLKA010000438.1 GCA_022712735.1 Marinosulfonomonas sp.
CAACATTTACGGCTTTGCGGGCAATGATGTAATCGACGGCAATGGCGGGGATGACGTCATTGTCGGCGGCCTTGGCAATGATACGCTGCGAGGCGATGCTGGCAACGACACCTATATTTGGTCGAAGGGCGACGGCAACGACACGATTAACGATACATCGGCATCCCTGAATGAAGTGGATACTTTGGTACTGACGGATGTTTCATCTGCTGATGCAGTCCTAAGCCGTGTTGGCAATGATCTGACGGTAGTTATCACAGAAACTGGAGAGACAATCACCGTTACCAACCGGTTTATATCCCCTGGTTCGGGTAAGGGCATTGAGGTGGTTTCTTTCAGCGATGGCGTATCGGTCGCGATTCTTAGTAATCAGATTGCCGAAGCCATTGTAACCGGAACAACCGGCAATGATATTTTAACCGGCTGGAATGAAACGGATACAATTAACGGCAACGGTGGTGATGATCTAATCACTGGGGGTCAGGGCATTGACACTCTGAACGGCGGCAGTGGTGGTGACACCTACATTTGGTCAAAGGGTGATGGCAACGATACAATATACGATAATGGGACATCACTGACGGAAATCGACACATTGACACTAACCGATGTGACATCAACAGATGTGTCACTGTCCCGGATGGATGGTAGCAATTATATTTTGGTTGCGATCATCAGCACCGGAGAAGTGATTACAGTAGAAAACCAGTATCAGACCTCAAGTAATGGCAAAGGCATCGAAGCAATTGAGTTCAGCGACGGGGTGACCTGGAATGCGAATGACATACTGACCGAAACGGTTGAGTATATTACTCTATTTGGAACGGACAACAGTGATACTTTATCTGCGGCGAGCGGTGCAAATCTTCTAAGAGGTGGGCTCGGAGACGATACTTATTTGTTCGAACTTGGTGACGGAAATATTACGATTGATGAAAGCAACTTTCAGGTCATACACAACGGTATCACAACAACGGAAACAGATAGCAGTGACTTCTCTTTATATAGCGACGCCGACTACATCGTGGGTAAACTTTCCTATATGAAGTGGGTTAGCAATACTCGAAGTAGTGCGATAGTTTCAGAATTAGACGAAGGGGTGGACACACTTGAATTTGGCGCTGGAATTGGGATTTCGGACATTTCTCTAGAAGGTGTCTGGACGCCACAAGAGGCAAACAGCACGTTTCCTGGTGCCCATGACGGCACAGCCAAAGATATGTCAATTTCAATTAATAGTGCGGGAGCGGGGCTATATACCGCTGATGAAATTTTAGTAAAAAATTGGATTGGTGAACAATCCGCCCCCGCCCTCGCAAACGTAAGCGGGTTCCGCATGGATACTTTTGTTTTCGATGGCTCTCAGCAACTTGATGTTTCGTATATAGAAACGGGCAGAACCGGAACTACTGGTGATGATGTAATAGGTTTCGGAGCGCCTTTTGAGCAGCAAACGGACGACCCAGCAAATTTCGCGTCAGTTTGGATGTCGGGATTGTCAGGAAATGATACTTTGATTGGCGGTAAGGCCAACGACATAATAAATGGTGGTAGCGGGAATGACACCCTGTCTGGACACCACAGCGCTGATACAACCAATCCGGTTGATGCAGATGTCTTCATCTTTGGAACAGATGATGGAAATGATACGATCACGGATTTCCAGATTGGTACCGATAAGATCTTGTTCGATATTAGCAACATGTTGTTTGCCGATATTTCGATTTCTGACTCTGCCAATGGTGCAGTGATACTTTATGATCAAGATGACTATATCACTCTGACGGATGTTACCGCAGCGCAGCTTACTGAAGCTGATTTCATTTTTTACTGATTACGATGAGTGGCCCGCTTAAGAATAATCCCTCCACAACCGAAATCTTAGGAGAGATGGTATGGCTTTATTCCATGTCAAACATTCATCGAATGTTTGCAATTTCCTCCATACACCTATGGCTTATTCCGGCCTTGGAAAGCAAACAATTCAGGATTTATCATAAGGGGAAAAAACCGGTTGGCCTCGTTACCTGGGCATGGATGAGTCGCGAAGCTGAACGGTCCTATGTGCAGAATACGGACAGTTTGAGACCTGAAGACTGGTCTTCAGGTGATCGGCTTTGGGCTCTGGATTTCATTGCGCCATTTGGGGATGCGCGGCGAATTGCAAAAGATTTGAAACACAATGTGTTTCCAAACGATGTGGGGCGCTTCTTACGTGTAAAAAAGAACTCTGACACCATGAGGACAATAAATGTTCACGGTGTGAATGTATTGAGAAAATCAGAGGATTCAATGTAACATAAGCGCCCAAGTTTTGGAGCCAAACGGATTATGGCAGTGCCAACAAAACGTAAAACCATAGCAAATTCTGACACCGACTCCGGTCTTGCAGAGCTCAAAGCCGCGCGTCGGGCCAATCGTTCATTGTTCTGGGCGGTGGGTCTGTTCAGTGTGTTTGTTAATCTGCTGATGCTGACGGGGCCACTGTACATGTTGCAGATCTATGACCGGGTGTTGGGCAGTGGTTCCGAGGAAACCTTGCTGGCGCTGTCGGTGCTGGTGGGTTTTTTGTTTTTGATGATGGGTCTGCTGGATTATACCCGTGGACGCATACTGGCGCGGATCGGGGCGCGGTTTCAAGCGCGTCTGGATCAGCGGGTGTTTTCGGCTGTGTTGCGTGCCAATGCCCGGGGGCGGGGAACAGCGGCAACCAACAGTGGCTTGCGCGATCTTGGGGCGGTGCAGCGGCTGTTGTCTTCGCCAGTGCTGACTGCAATTTTCGATATCCCATGGACGCCGGTGTTTCTGGCCGGGATATTTCTGTTTCACCCGTGGTTGGGTTATTTGGCGATATCTGGTGGGATTTTCCTGATCGTAATCACCATCCTGAACCAGATACTTACCCGCACGCCGGTCCTGGAGGCCAATCAGTCCAACCATTTTGCCGATCAGATGGCAGAACAACTGCGCAGTGAGAGTGAATTGGTACAAAGCCTTGGCATGCAAGGGGCGGTGTTTGAGCGCTGGCATATCGCACGGGAAAAGGCATTGGGAGCAAGTATTCACGCCTCGGACAGCAGTGGTCGGTTTTCGATCTTGACCAAAACATTTCGGATGTTTTTGCAATCTGCCATGTTGGGGCTAGGGGCGTATCTGGTGTTGCAGGGGCAGCTGACCGCAGGGGCGATGATTGCAGGGTCGATCCTGTTGGGCCGCGCATTGGCCCCGATAGAGCAATCCATTGGCCAATGGGCACTGGTTCAAACTGCATCCAAAGGCTGGAGCAATCTGGCGGTATTGCTGGCCGAAGTGCCAGTGGAACCTATGCGCACAACCCTGCCTAAACCAAAAGCACTGCTCACCGCCAAACAGGTCACTGTGGTGCCCCCAGGGGAACAACAGGCCTCGTTGCGCGTGGTCAATTTTGCTCTTGAACCCGGACAAGCCATGGGGGTGATTGGGCCATCAGGTGCCGGTAAATCCACTCTGGCGCGCGCCATCACAGGTGTGTGGCGGGTGGCAGGCGGTAAAATCCGCCTGGATGGCGCGGCGCTGGATAACTATGACCCTGATGTATTGGGCCAACACATCGGCTACTTACCGCAGCGTGTGCAGTTATTTGACGGCACTATTGCCGAAAATATCGCGCGCTTGTCCTTGCAACCTGATGATGAAGCCGTAATCAAAGCCGCCAAAAAGGCTGCAGCACATGAGATGATCCTGGCCTTCCCCGATGGCTATGATACCCGTGTTTCGGCCAATGGTGGACGGCTGTCGGGGGGGCAGTTGCAGCGCATCGGGCTGGCCCGCGCGATGTATAATGATCCGGTTATTCTGGTGCTGGACGAGCCGAACTCTAATCTCGACAACGACGGCTCGAACGCGTTGAACTTGGCAATCCGGCAAATGAAGGCCGATGGTGGTGCGGTGATGATCATGGCGCATCGCCCGGCGGCGATTCAGGAATGTGATTTGTTGATGGTGCTGGAGGGTGGGGCGTGTACGGCCTTTGGCCCCAAAGACGAGGTGTTGCGCAAACAGGTCAAAAACCATGATCAAATCCGCAATATCACGGCCCTTGGTGGTGTCACATGAACGATGCATCCCAAAACAACTGGTCAGCGCGCCGCCCGCTGATCCTTGGGTTTTTTGCCCTTCTGTTGCTGCTTGGCGGCTTTGGTACTTGGGCGGCGGTGGCCAATATATCTGGCGCGGTGATTGCTGATGGCCAGATCGAGGTCGATCAGAACCGGCAAGTGGTGCAGCATCCAGATGGCGGCGTGATCTCGGAAATACGTGTGCAAGAGGGGGATATTGTCAGTGCGGGTGATGTGCTGCTGCGCCTTGATCCCAGCGATTTGACATCCGAGCATGTTGTTGCCGAAGGGCAGCTGTTTGAACTGATGGCGCGGCGTGGACGACTTGAGGCCGAGCGTGACGAAGCTGGAAGTATTACCTTTGATCCAGAGCTTATCTCTGCGGCCTCTAAATCCGAAGATGCAGACAGTTTGATGCAGGGTCAGGAACGCTTGTTTCAGGCACGGCTGGCATCACTGGATCAGGAAATCGCACAGATGCAAAAACGCCGATTACAGATCACTGACCAGATTACCGGCATCACAGCCCAACAGGTTGCGCTGGAATCCCAACTGGCGCTGATCAAGCAAGAGCTTACCAGCCAGAAAACCCTGCTGGATCGCGGCCTGACGCAAGCCTCCCGCGTACTGAGCTTGCAGCGCGAAGAGGCGCGATTGCACGGCAGCATGGGCGAACTTGCTGCCAGCAAAGCTCAGGCTGAGGGGCGGATCACAGAAATCGAGATCGAGGTGTTGAAGTTTGGCACCAAACGGCGCGAAGAGGCGATCACCCGTCTGCGTGATCTGCAATTCCGAGAGTTGGAGTTGCAAGAACAACGTCGCGCCCTGAAAGAGCGCTTGTCTCGCCTTGATATCCGTGCGCCGGTGTCTGGCATTGTCTATGGCTTGCAATTCTTTGCCCCGCGTGCGGTGGTCAGATCGGCTGATCCGGTGCTGTACCTTGTGCCCCAAAACCGACCATTGGTGATCGCCGCCAAAATCGAGCCCATCCACATCGAGCAGATATACATCGGCCAAGAGGTGACACTGCGCTTTTCAGCCTTTGACGCCCGCACCACGCCAGAATTAAAGGGGCGGGTGATGAAGATATCTGCAGATGCCTTTACCGATGAGCGCAGTCAGGCCAGCTTCTACCGCTCTGAAATCGCGCTGCTGGAGGGCGAAGCGAGTAAACTTCCCAAAGGCACCACCCTGATCCCGGGCATGCCAGTGCAAGCCTTCATCCGCACCAACGACCGCACCCCACTGGCCTATCTGGTAAAGCCGTTCACCGATTATTTTGCCAAAGCGTTTAGGGAAAGGTGACGTTGGAGTAAGGGGGTGATTTGATGCCTTGCCAATTATTGTGAGATTCAGGGACGCTGAATAGAGGCTTTCAGAAAAAAAGTTCGAACTTTTTCCTACCGCTCAACCAAGCCATATATTGGCGATTTCCATGATTTTGTCCCGTTTGCCCTTTAAGGCGAGTTCGAACTCGAAAAACACGTAAAATACGGCTCAACGTAAGCGTTGCCCCGCTCCCACCTAGGCCTTAAAACCCCACGGCAGCAGGTCTTCAATGTCACTTTGTTTGTGGCCGTTGACGATGGCGGTGAGGATCCCGGAGATGTATCCGTGCGGTTCCACGGCATTCAGTTTGC
>JAFLKA010000476.1 GCA_022712735.1 Marinosulfonomonas sp.
AAAAACCGCGATGCCGAACAAGGCAAGATGCAGCATGTTGCCTTCATATATCCGGTAACCTTTGGCCCAGAAGGTATTGTTATAGGCCGCCATGATAAAGGCGGCGACAAGGAGGCTGAGAATGACGGGGGAAATACCGCGCCTCGCGGATTTGTCTTCGGTTGAACGCTGCATTGGGTGGTCCTGATTGTCTGTGTTATTGTCTGTGTTTTCGGCGTTATAGACCGTTCCGGTATTGATTGCCACAGGTGGAAAATATGCGGCAGGTGGTGATCAGCCCAGCTCAGCTTGCGCTTTCTTGGTTAGGCTGGTGCGCACAGTGGCATAGGAGGCTTTCAGCCGCTCGGCCACCTCGTTCGCATCCATTGTGTCCCATTCGATCAATATCCAGCCACCGCGCGGCAAATAGGGCGCTTTGCACGCGCGGCCCATGTCGATCAGTAAATCGGCGGTGGGGCTATCGGCGCATTTCAACGACACCCCGTTTGGCGCGTTGGTGATGGCGAAAATCTTGTTGCCGACTTTCCACACGTTGGGTTCCGGCCCGAAGGGGAATTCCAGCGTGGCGCCTGTGAAGGTCGCGCAGATGGCGTTGGCGGCGGTTTGATCCATGCGGCTGTTATGGCGCGTGGGGCGGGGGGTGACAAGGTGCGGCGCGTCTGATAGCTGTGCGCCATGAACAAGAACACTTGCACCTGCTGTATTTGTATTACCAGCTGACACCAGTCACGCGGGCCGTTCTTTTCGTTTTCATCCCAGATCGAACTTGATAAGCCCGCTAGGCGAATACCGTTTGGATGAGGAAATTATGGTTACGATCAAACTGCACAACACCAAGACCCGCAAAAAAGAGGTCTTTACCCCGATAGATGCCAATAATGTGCGCATGTACGTTTGTGGGCCGACGGTCTATGACCGCGCGCACCTTGGCAATGCGCGGCCCGTGGTGGTGTTCGATGTGCTGAACCGGTTGCTGCGCCATGTGTATGGGGCCGAGCATGTGACCTATGTGCGCAATTTCACCGATGTGGATGACAAGATCATCGCGCGGGCCGAGCAGGACGGGCGCAAGATTGGCGATATTACCACGGAGACAACGCAATGGTTTCTGGATGACATGGCGGCTTTGGGCGCGCTGGAGCCGGACCACATGCCGCGCGCGACCGAGTATATCCCGCAGATGGTAGCGATGATCGAGGATCTGATCATCAAGGGCCACGCTTATGCTGCCGAGGGTCACGTGCTGTTCGCGGTCGAAAGCTATAAAGAATACGGAGCCCTTTCAGGGCGCTCGATCAAAGATATGATCGCCGGTGCCCGGGTCGAGGTCGCGGCCTACAAACGCAACCCGATGGACTTTGTGTTGTGGAAACCATCGACGGGCGATCAACCGGGGTGGGAGTCGCCATGGGGTGTGGGACGGCCAGGCTGGCATATCGAGTGTTCGGCGATGTCGTATGAGCTGTTGGGGGCGTCGTTTGACATTCACGGCGGCGGTAATGATTTGATGTTCCCGCATCACGAGAACGAGATCGCGCAGTCGTGCTGTGCGCATCCCAAGGCCGAGTTCGCCCGCTACTGGCTGCACAACGAAATGTTGCAGGTCGAGGGCAAGAAGATGTCCAAGTCTTTGGGGAACTTCTTTACGGTGCGGGATTTGCTGGACCAAGGGGTGCCGGGCGAGGTGATAAGGTTTGTGTTTCTATCGACGCATTACAGGAAGCCGATGGATTGGACTGAGAGGAAGGCGAAAGAGGCAGAGGCCACCTTGCGTAAATGGTGGGCGTTGTGCGATGGGGTTGCGCCGACTAACGTCGTCGCCCCAGTGCTCGCTGCGCTCGCGGATGATCTGAATACGGCAGGTGTGATAGCAGAGCTGCACAAGCTGGCGGCGGCGGGGGATGCGGGGGCGTTGAAGGCTTCGGCACAGATGATCGGGTTATTGGATGATGCGATGGGGATTTGGTGTCAAAAGGCAGATATTGTAAAGCACATTGAAGATGCAAGTCTGGGAGACATTCTGGCTGCATGGAAAGAGTCCAGACAGACCAAGAACTTTGCCAAAGCAGATTCCATTCGAGATTCAGCTGCGGATTTGGGGCTTGTGCTCCAAGTGTCCAAGGAAGAGGGCGAAGGGATTTCACATCCACAAGCTCCTTCTGAAGAATGGCGGGCGGCTGTAAGAAAATTTGCGGAGGCCCTCAAATGACCAGCATCACAACAGAGGGCAGCGCCCGAGCCTGGAGGGCGTTTGCTTCGGGTTGGGGGAGAGCCACGGTGCTAAATCCGCAATGTATTGTCCAGAACCAACGCTGCAAAAGCGCCCTCCGGGGGGAGGGTCGGGCGCTGCCCGGGCAAGCCGGGCGGGGTGCGTTATGACAAAGGAACGGCTTTATATTTACGACACCACGTTGCGGGATGGGCAGCAGACGCAGGGGGTTCAGTTTTCGACACCCGAAAAGGTGCAGATTGCTGAAATGCTGGATCAGCTCGGTGTCGATTACATCGAGGGTGGCTGGCCGGGGGCGAACCCGACGGACTCTGCGTTTTTCGATGAAAAACTGAACACAAGAGCCACGATGGCGGCGTTCGGGATGACCAAACGCAGCGGTCGCTCGGCGGAAAACGACGATGTGCTGGCCGCTGTGATGAACGCGGGCACCGATGCCGTGTGTCTGGTTGGCAAGTCCCACGAATTCCACGTAAAAACCGCGCTGAATATTCCGCTGGTTGAGAATGTCGAGAACATCAAAGCCAGCTTCAAACACATCGTGGCACAGGGCCGCGAGGCCCTGTTTGATGCCGAGCATTTCTTTGATGGCTATAAGGCCAACCCCGATTACGCGTTGCAATGCGCAATGGCTGCCTATGAGGCCGGTTGCCGCTGGGTGGTTTTGTGCGACACCAATGGCGGTACTTTGCCCGACGAAATTCACGAGATCACCAAGGCGGTGATTGCGGCCGGCATTCCCGGCGAAAACCTTGGCATCCACACTCATAACGACACCGAAAACGCGGTGGCGGGCAGTTTGGCGGCGATCAATGCCGGAGCGCGTCAGGTGCAGGGCACCTTGAACGGGCTGGGCGAGCGTTGTGGCAACGCCAACCTGACCACTTTGATCCCGACACTGCTGTTAAAGCCGCAA
>JAFLKA010000340.1 GCA_022712735.1 Marinosulfonomonas sp.
GTGACACCATCACCGCTGCAACTTTTGGAAATCCGTTGAAGTTCTCCTTCAAGCGCTTTGAGCTGCCTGATCTTGTTTTTAACGTCAGCAAGCTGAGTTAGCGCAATGTCCGTCGCAGCTTGGCAAGACTTGTCTGGATAACTTTGCAATTCGATCAGCGCCAGAATTGACTTAATCGAGAAACCCAGATCACGCGCATGCTTGATGAAACCAAGCTGTTCCAATTCGGACTGGCCATAACGCCGCTGATTGTAGATATGTACGGACTCTCGGGACACTTCCTATAAATTCCCTGAATTAGGGTGGAGGAAGTTTTGATGACAAACGAAGAACGAGAGTTTCAGCGCAAGCTTAGAGTTCTACAGCACGCCGAGAAGATCGGGAATGCCCGTAAGGCATGTCGATATTTTGGCGTGGGCAGGTCCAGCTTTTACAGATGGCGCGATGCCTATCAAAAGTTTGGTGAAGCTGGTTTGAAGAACGCAAAATCAATTCCAAAAAATCCAGCCAATCAAACACCGCCCGAGATCGTCGAGAAAGTACTCTATCTTCGTCGCAAGTATCACCTGGGTCCGATCAGGATTGTTTGGTATTTGGCACGCTATCACGGCATCAAAATCTCGGATGCTGGTGTTTACCGAATTCTGCGGCGCAATGGCCTTAATCGCCTTCCAAGAGGAACGAGGATGCGCAAGCTGCATACCAAACGTTACAACAAACAAGTGCCCGGCCATCAAATACAGGTTGATGTTAAGTTCCTGACCTTTAAGGGAAAAAATGGCCGAGAGTGTCCGCTCTTCTGTGTTTGAGTAATTTGGTCCATGCTTCTGCAACGAAGGAGCATGACAACGATGACAATTTCCAAGGACTTATTAGACCAACTTCTTGACGGCGTGCAAAACGCCGATGACTTGCTTGGCGAACACGGCCTGATGAAGGATTTGAAGATCCGGTTGATGGAGCGGATTCTGGGGGCCGAACTTACGGCTCACCTTGGCTATGAACCGAACGGCGAACCATCTAACCAGCAAAGCAACCGTCGCAATGGCACCACACGCAAGGTGGTGAAGGGCAATGATGGTGCGCTTCCGATTGAGATACCACGGGACAGGAACGGCAGTTTTGAACCGGCGCTGATCCAGAAAGGCCAGACACGGATCGATGGAATGGACGATAAAATTATCGGCCTTTATACGGCTGGTTTGTCGACCCGCGATATCCGTGCCCACCTTGAAGAAGTTTACGGGCTGCGTGTGTCCGCTGACCTTGTCAGCCGCGTCACCGACGCGGTTCTTGAGGAGGTCTCAGATTGGCAAAATCGTGCGTTAGAGCCAGTATACCCTATCGTTTTCCTTGATGCATTGCGGGTTAAAACTCGGGATTCTGAAAGCCGTCAAGTGAAGAATAAAGCTGTCTACGTGGCCTTAGGCGTCACGCCAGAGGGCGAACGCGAGGTTCTGGGCTTGTGGATCGCAGCCAACGAAGGGGCCAAATTCTGACTTTCCATCATGAACAACCTGCGCAATCGCGGGGTCGAAGACATCCTGATTGCCGTGGTGGATGGTCTGAAAGGCTTCCCTGATGCGATCAATGCAGCTTTCCCGGACACCACCGTCCAAACCTGCATCGTGCACCTTGTGCGCCATTCTTTGAACTTCTGCGGCTGGAAAGATCGCAAGGCCGTGGCCAAAAGCCTGAAGCGCATTTATCAGGCTGTGGACGACGCGGAAGCAGCCAAAGCTCTCGATGATTTTGACGCAGAATGGGGCAAAAAATACCCTTCAATCGCCCCCTCTTGGCGGCGGGCATGGCAGGAGGTCATCCCGTTTTTCGCCTTTCCCCCAGACGTCAGGAAAATCATCTATACGACAAATGCGATTGAAAGTCTCAATAGGGTGATCCGGAAAACCACGAAAACAAGGGGCAGCTTCCCAACCGATGACGCCGCAACCAAGTTGATCTATCTGGCAATCCGCAAGTTTGAAAAGACTGGAAGGTGCGTCAGAGAGTGGGTTGCTGCCCGCAACCAATTCGCTATCCTATATCCCGAACGGTTCAATAGATGACCCGCGAAACCCGCATGGGCTAAACCCCATACACAGAGTTTCGGATACTCCCACGCGGGCGAATACTGCTTCAAGACCTCCAATGCAACAATACCACCAAGTGAAAACCGACGATTGCGAAACGGTCTTCAGCCTGTGCGAGGACCGTATCCACCAATTCTTCGAGGCTTTCACCTCGCGTGATGTCAATGACGGTCGAACGCGCAACGCTTGCTAGTGCTGCGACTTGATCCCGCCAAAGTTCAGCATCATTCAACAGGCCGGGAATTAGTATCAACTGAGGATGGGTCATCACAGGCCAGTTGCAGAAGCAAGGATGGCACGGGCACGAATGCGTACAGGTTCGTCCACCATCTCTCCGTTAACCGATGCTGCTCCGTCACCAGAAGCCAGCACGCGCTCTGCCCAATCGATCTCGGTTTGAGTTGGCGCAAATGCGGTTAGGACATCAACAACCTGTCTTGGATGAATACAGAGCTTGCCAGTCATACCCAAATCGCGTGCATGTGCGGCGTCGCCATGGGTGCGGACAGGGTCGTCCATGTTCGCCTCAGCACCGCAGGGCTGGCCAGCGTCAAAAAGCGCACAGGCCTTGTAGCGCATCAGGTTGGCGGCCTCGACTTCGATAAATGCTTCGGCGATCGGGAACTGGACACCTTGGTTTTGTCCGATGGGGCGGCCGAAGACTTCGCGTTCATTGACATAGGCCGTCACCTTGTCCGTAAACCAATAGCCGTCGCCAATACATTCCGCGGCGATCAATGCGCGTTCAGCATTCAGTCCAGTCAGGATATATTTGAAACCCTTGCCTTCTTCACCAATCAGGTTCTCTTCGGGAATTTCAAGATTGTCGAAGAACAGCTCATTGGTTTCATGGTTGACCATGTTGGGGATCGGATTGACTATCATCCCGCTCTTCATTGCCGCCTTGATATCCACCAGAAAGATCGACAGGCCTTCGGTCTTTTTCTTAACCTCAGCCAAAGGCGTCGTCCGAGCCAGCAAAATCATCAAATCAGAATGTTGTACTCGGCTGATCCAAACTTTCTGACCGTTTATGATGTATTTGTCGCCTTTCTTTATTGCTGTGGTTTTGATTTTTGTAGTGTCTGTGCCAGTGGTTGGCTCCGTCACTGCCATGGATTGCAGGCGTAGTTCACCGCTTACCAGCTTGGGCAAAATGCGTTGACGCTGCTCCTCTGAGCCATGCCGAACCAATGTGTTCATATTGTACATTTGGCCGTGACAGGCACCAGAATTGCCACCCGCGCGGTTAATCTCTTCCATGATGACGCTGGCTTCTGTCAGTCCAAGACCCGACCCGCCGTATTCTTCTGGAATCAGTGCGGCCATCCAGCCTTCGTCTGTCAGCGCTTTGACAAAGTCATCGGGATAGGCACGCTCTTCGTCCACCTTGCGGTGATATTCAGCAGGGAACTGCGCACAAAACGCGCGAACGCCGTCGCGGATATCTTGATAGTCGTCGTTGAGAAGGTTCATAAAGTGGCTCTTATGTCAGATGAGGATCAGCGTCTGGATACTGATGATGTCGTCCATTGCGCAAATATATGTTTATGATATTATCCATAACAAATAGATATGGAACTATTGGACCGCCCTAGATCATGGATATTAGACAACTTCGTTATTTCGTTGCCATCGTGGAGCATGGTTCCATCACTCGCGCGTCAGAGATGTTGAATGTCGCACAACCCGCTCTTTCGCTGCATCTGAAAAACATGGAGGAACACCTAGGCACCCGACTTCTTATTCGCAGCAGGACCGGAGTGATGCCAACTGAGGCAGGAACTTTGCTGGCGCAACGGGCCCAGACAATATTAGACGATCTGGCGCGTACCGAAGACGACAGGCGAAGTTGTAGAAGCGTTCCCATTCATCGAGTTTAGCCACCAGATCGACGTCACCTTTATAGCTGAGTAGTTGATAGAACTCTTGCTGATCAGATCGGTGTGATCGCTCGACCTTGCCATTGAGTTGCGGTGTGCCACG
>JAFLKA010000197.1 GCA_022712735.1 Marinosulfonomonas sp.
TTGGCACCACGGGGGCACAGGTCGGAACATGTGCCGCAGTTGTGGCAGAGCCAGATGTCGATATCATTGACCAGGCGGTCCTTGAGTCCCCACTGCGCCCAGACCATCTCTTTACGAGGGTAGGGGTTGTCAGAAGGAGACAGAGGGCAGACCACCGAGCAGGTGGCGCACTGGTAGCATTTTTTAAGGGAGTCGCCGCCAACGGCTTGCAACTCTTTCACGAAGTTAAGGTCCGGTTGTACCTTTACGGTATTTGACATGCCGTACCTCCTAGTAGCCCTTGAAGGGGTTGGGGCCGAAGTTGGTGGTGATGTTCGTAACGAACTCATCAATTATTGCCGGAACCTGATCGTACATGTCGATGGAGATCTCGAACTGTTCAACGCGTTCAGGCTCGACACCGAGACGACCCAGGGACTCTGCGATGTTTTCCTTGCGGCGGCTACACAGCTCGGAACCCTTCACGAAGTGGCACTGGTAATCATCGCCGTACTTGCAACCAAGCATCATGACGCCGTCAATACCCTTGCTCATGGCATCAGCGACCCAAAGGGCGTTGATCGAGCCGAGGCAACGGACAGAGATGAAGCGCACATACGGGCTCCAGTTCTTGCCGCGCATGGCAGCCATGTCGAGTGCCGGGGTGGCATCGTTCTCACAGACCAGGACGAGAACACGGGGACCGCCTTCTTCCAGGGTATCGGGAACCTTGATTTCCTTGATAGCCTGACTGACCTGACTGACACTGTAGTTGGAGAACGAGATGACACGTTCCGGACAGGCACCCATGCACGTACCGCAACGGCGGCAACGTGTGGGATTCGGAAGCGGCGTACCCTTCTCGTCATCGTCCAACGCGCCGAACGGGCATTCTTCGGTGCAACGTTTGCACTGCGTACAGCGCATGAAGTTGAACTCTGGGAAGCCCAGATCGCCGGAGCGAGGATGAACGGCCACGCCACGGTTGGCGGACTCTATGCACTGGATGGCCTTGAGGGCGGCACCAGCGGCATCTTCCTTGGCAAGACCCAGTCCCATGGGCTGACGAACGCAACCGGCAGCATAAACGCCGGTACGACGGGTCTCGTACGGGAAGCAGATGTAGTTGGAATCTGCAAAGCCGTCGAACAACTCAGGGTCGGGGAATGCCGGACCCTGGCGGTAGACGAAGTTCATGGTCGGGTCGGCAGCGGTCGTCGGAACGATGGCCGTCGGCACGACAACAAGGTCGGCCACAAGTTCGATGCTTTCGCCCAGCAGGGTATCCTTGGCCTTGATGACCACCTGGCTGCCAGCTTCCGAAACGGATGTGACAGTACCCTTGGTCAGCATGATGCCAGCATCATCCTGAGCGGTCTGATAGTATTTTTCGTTGAGACCGGGGACCATCATGTGATCGTAGATCACGTAGGCCACGGCATCGGGAGCGAGTTCACGCACGTAATTGGCCTGCTTCAGGGCGACCAGAGAGGTCAGCTCGGAGCTGTAGGCCAGATGCTTGGCAGACTCCTTGTCTTCGTAGACAAAGGTTTCGCATTCGTCGCCGTCCTTGACTTCTTCCTTGGTGTCATCACAAGGCAGGTCTTCGGGAGCCGCACAAGCTGCGCCACATGCATCGTAATTGATACCTTCCATGAGGAGAGATGTATCAACGATGAAAGCAACGGAGTTCGGGGTCTTGCCGTCAGCGGTTTTGATGCCGCCATTGGCTGCCATTTTCTCTAGCTCGGCAGAGGTGACGACGTTCTTGACGCTGCCATATCCCAGAGGAGCCAGGAATTCGGTGTTACCCGGAACCCAACCAGTGGACATGACGACCGCGCCGATCTCGTACTCGGAACCAGCGATGGTGGCCTTGTACTGAGCCGGAGCACCAGCCAGGGACTCAACGGTGGAACCGGTGATGACCTTGATTTTATCATTACCCTGTACATCGGCGATGAGCTTGTCGAGGCCGATGTCCTGCATCGTGTCGCTGTAAGGAGCGGCCAGAGGGAAGGACTTGTACATGGTGGCGGCTTTACCGCCAAGGGTGTCTTCTTTTTCAACCAGAACTACGGGGTAGCCCAGGCTGGCGGCGTTGAGTGCCGCGTTCAGACCGGTAAAACCGCCGCCCACGACCAGCACGGTCTTGTAGGCATCCGGGATTTCCGGTTCGGGAATGTTGCTGTTGACCAGCTTGATTATTCCCATGTTGATGTAGTCCTTGGCGATGACTTCCATCTGGCCAGGGAACTCAGGGGCATCCTGGAAGGACCACACGGCCTGCTCACGCAGACTGACGCGTTCCACCTGGATAGTATCGCCGAACTTGAAGACATCCCACTTGGCGCGGGGTGTACAGGCGCAGCAAACCACGCCATCAAGTTCGTTTTCGGCGATATCGGCCTCGATCATGGCCTTGCCTTCCGGGCTACAGAGAACCGGGTTGGCTTTTGCCACGGTAACGACAGCAGAGTGTTTTCCACCACCGGCAAATTCAGCCAGGGCGTCGACATCGAGATTAGCCCCGATATCACAACCTCCACAGATATATACTCCAAGCTTTTCAGCCATTGGTTACCTCCCTACCACGGTTTGAATCGCTTTCATCGCGGCAGCGGTGCCGGACTGGGCGGTCTTCATGACGTCAAGCGGCTGCTTGGCGCAACC
>JAFLKA010000154.1 GCA_022712735.1 Marinosulfonomonas sp.
GTCTTCCGACCCGACGCCACGACCACCGGAGACCACGACGCCAGCCGAGGTCAGTTCGGGACGGTCGCTTTGCGCAACTTTATCCTCGATCCATTCGGACAGGCCGGAATTGGCAACCGCTGCGATGCTTTCAACCGAGGCTGATCCGCCATCGCCGGACGCATCAAACGTGGTGGTGCGAATTGTAACCACTTTTTTGCCATCAGTGGATTTCACCGTTTGAATGGCGTTGCCCGCATAGATCGGGCGCTCGAACGTGTCGGCGTCAACCACGGCGGAGATATCCGAGATCACCATCACGTCCAGCAGCGCTGCAACACGCGGCATCACGTTTTTCGCCGCCGAAGTGGCGGGCGCTACGATGTGGTCATAGTCACCAGCCAGCGACACAATCAGATCGGCAACCGGTTCGGCCAGATCATGGCCGTAAGCGGCATCATCGGCGCACAGCACCTTGGCCACACCGTCCAGTTTGGCGGCGGCATCGGCAGCGCCGGAACAGCCAGCGCTTGCGCACAGAATGGTGACATCGCCCATCATTTTGGCGGCAGTCAGGGTTTTGGAAGTCGCATCAACGGACAATTCGCCGTTAACGACTTCGGCAAGTAAAAGAACAGCCATCAGAGTGCCCCCGCTTCTTTGAGTTTCGCAACAAGTTCGGCCACATCGGCCACTTTGACACCAGCAGCGCGGGTATCCGGCTCGCCGGTTTTCACAACGGTCAGGCGCGGGGTGACATCGACGCCGTAATCAGCGGCGGCTTTTTCATCCAGCGGTTTTTTCTTGGCTTTCATGATGTTTGGTAGCGAGGCATAGCGCGGCTCGTTCAAACGCAGATCAACCGTGATGATGGTTGGCATTTTCACCTTGATGGTTTGCAAGCCGCCGTCCACTTCGCGGGTCACGATGGCGTGGTCGCCATCAATTTCCAGCTCGGACGCAAATGTACCTTGGGACCAGCCCAGCAATGCCGACAGCATTTGGCCGGTGGCGTTCATGTCGTTATCAATCGCCTGTTTGCCAGCCAGAACCAGTCCGGGTGCTTCTTCATCCACAATCGCTTTGAGGATCTTGGCAACCGCCAGTGGCTCGACGTCTTGATGTACATCTTCAGCGGCAACCACCAGAATGGCGCGGTCAGCGCCCATTGCCAGTGCTGTGCGCAAGGTTTCTTGCGATTGCTTGACGCCGATGGAAACCACCACAACTTCTTCGACGGTTCCGGCTTCGCGCAGGCGGAGTGCCTGCTCGACAGCGATTTCATCGAACGGGTTCATCGACATTTTGACATTGGCGAGATCAACACCCGTGCCGTCCGCTTTGACGCGAACCTTCACGTTGTAGTCGATCACGCGTTTGACGGGTACAAGCACCTTCATCAGCGTATCTCTCCTAAATGGCCCCGATGATCGGGGATTCTCTCAAGCTCTCATAGGTGTGTTAGCCGACAGGGGCGGGGGAAAACAGAGCAAAATCGACATGAAATGGCATGGCGACGCCGCGTTCCACATTTTAGCGGTTTGCACCGGGCACCCAGAGCACATCTTTAGCTCCGTCCTCATTGGCAACACGACCGGCCACAAAGAACCAGTCCGACAGCCGGTTCAGATATTTCACCGCATCCGGATTGACCGCTTCAACCTCCGCCAGCTCCACCGCCAACCGTTCAGCGCGGCGTGAAACCGTGCGGCAGAGGTGCAGATGGGCGGCAAGCGGACTGCCACCGGGCAGGATGAAGGAACGCAGAGTGGTCAGGTTCGCGTTCATCGCGTCGATTTCATCCTCAAGCCGGGTGACTTGGGTATCAGCAAGGCGCAGGGGCGGGTATTCGGCGTCGGCGTCTTTGTCCATTTCGGGGCGGCACAGGTCGGCGCCCAGATCGAACAGATCATTCTGGATTGCGGCCAGTTGGGCGTCCATGTCGCCGCTGGCATGCAGACGAGCAAGGCCGACGGTGGCATTCGTTTCGTCCACGGTGCCATAGGCGGAAACGCGCGGCGAGGTTTTGGAAACGCGGGTGCCATTGCCCAGCGCGGTTTCACCGCCGTCGCCGGTTTTGGTGTAAATCTTGTTCAGGACGACCATCAGTTAGCCCCCCGTGCCGCGGATGAACAGGAACAGCAAAAGCAGGGCAACCGCGATGGCTTGGGCGTAAATCCGGTAGCGCATCAAACGGTTACCATGTTTTCGATTGAAATCACCGCCTTTGGCAAATCCACCGATGCCAAGCGCCAGAATGAACACCACCACCAGACAGGCAGCACCGACAATAAGAAAGAGAGGGTCGTTAAACATGAGCGTTTCCTTTGGGCCTGTTTAGCCTTTGAGCAAGATCCAGTCAAAGGCGCGTGTCGACAGAATACGACGCATAATGCCCGACAGATAGGTCGGCACGGTGACATAGTAACGCGGTTTCGGGCGTCTGGATTCCAGCGCGTGGATCAGTTTTTTGGTGACAGCGGAGGGAGGCAGCTCGAATTTATCGGGCTCGCCGCTTTCGTCATACAGACGTGGACGTAGGCCGGTTTCATAGAGCTTGCGCAGGGCGGAATTCTCCCAATCTATCCATTCCTCAAAATGGGGCTGGGCATTGACGCGGATTTTGGTGGTGATCGGGCCGGGCTCTATCAGGATCACGTCAATAGGCTGGTTGTGCATTTCAAGGCGCAGCACATCGGTCAGACCCTCAAGTGCGAATTTGGTCGAAACATATGCGCCGCGAAATCGCAAAGCGGCGATGCCCAGCACAGACGAGCAGTTGATGATCCGCCCGTGCCCTTGCTTGCGCATCACGGGGATAATCTGGTTGGTCAGGTCGTGATAACCAAACACATTGGTCTCATAGATGGCGCGCATGGCGTCGCGCGGCAGGTCCTCAACTGCACCCGGAATGGCGTAGGCACCGTTGTTATATAGGGCATCCAATGTGCCGCCGGTGCGTTCCAGCACTTCGGCCACAGCCGATTTGATCGAGGCCTCATCGGCGTAATCAAGCGTGAAGCTCTCCAGCCCTTCACTACGCAACCGCTCGCAGTCTTTTTCCTGCCGACAGGTTGCAAACACCCGCCAGCCGCGTTTTTGCAACGTATGCGCCGCGTCATAACCGATGCCCGATGAGCAGCCTGTAATCAGGATGGATTTTGGTGTCATTACAGCGCCTTTTAATAGAACTACTATTCCGGAATAGTAGTTCTATTCAGAATCGTAAATCAATCAGGAAAACAAGCCTGTTAAAGCGATATCAGCAAATTTTTTGAGGTTGGTTTGCGGGGTTTACCCCAGCGGATCAACATCCGTCATAAAGCGTTTCATAATGAAACCCTCAACGCCGTCACCCTCAATACGGATTTTCACCCAGTCCGCATCAGGGTCCGAGATGATTTCGGCAGCTTCGCCATAAACCACTTTGCCCAAAACCTCGTAATTGGTCGACGGCCCACCGCGCACATTCACGCGTGATCCGGTGACGAACCAGATGATGCGCTCGGGCTCAGGTGCCGGTTCAGGGATAGCAACGATGGCAACCGCAACAGGTTCAGGTGTGCTGACCACAACCGGGGCCACCACTTCGACAGGGCTGATCAATGCCGCGCGCGTTACTTCGGGCGCTGGCTCAACCACGGGCGCGACTTCGGCGACCATCTCGGTGAACACAGGCTCGTCCAAATCTGGCGCAAATGCCATTGCAACCCAGATCGACCCGCCAAGGAATAAAGTTAGCTTAAACATTTTCCACCCCACAGGGCTGGCAGCGCCCCGAACTCGTTATATTGAATCACCTTTTACATGATAAAATGTCCCCGCGTAAAGTTACCTTTGTTTCTTGTCCTACACGTGTGGCGCGGGTATCACGGGCGATATGAGTGACACGAGTTCAGAAGATAAAAAAATTGCAGGCGAAATTACCGAACCTTTGCGCACAGCACTTGGGGACCGGTATCTGACCTATGCGCTGTCCACCATCATGCACCGTGCGCTGCCCGATGCACGCGATGGGCTGAAACCTGTGCATCGTCGGATTTTATATGCGATGCGTGAATTAAAGCTGGCATCAGGCGGTGGTTTCCGCAAATCGGCCAAGATTTCCGGTGATGTGATGGGCAACTACCACCCGCATGGCGATGCCGCGATCTATGACGCGATGGCGCGATTGGCGCAGGATTTCAACGTGCGCTATCCGCTGGTCGACGGGCAGGGGAACTTCGGCAATATCGACGGCGATAACCCCGCTGCGGCGCGGTATACCGAGGCACGGATGACGGCCGCCGCCGAGGCATTGCTGGAAGGTCTGGCCGAGAACGCCGTTGATTACCGCGAGAATTACGATGGCACCCTGACGGAACCCGTGGTGTTGCCCGCGTCCTTCCCCAACCTGCTGGCCAATGGCTCTACCGGCATTGCAGTCGGCATGGCCACCAACATTCCGCCGCATAACATTGAGGAATTGTGCAACGCCTGCCTGCATATGATCAAGACGCCGAATGTGCGCGACGAAACCCTGCTGGATTACATCCCCGGCCCCGATTTCCCCACCGGCGGCACGATTGTGGAGCCGCGCGAGAATATCCTTGAGGCATATCGCACAGGCCGTGGTGCATTCCGTCTTCGCAGTAATTACTTTGTCGAGGATCTGGGCCGTGGCCAGTGGCA
>JAFLKA010000257.1 GCA_022712735.1 Marinosulfonomonas sp.
GATTGGGTCATTCGCCCGTGGTCGGCAATTGGTGGCGGGGAATTTCCAGTTTGCAGGGTATCTGATCACTGACAACAAGGCGGGGTTGTGGGATATCGAAATGCCCTCGGCCATGTTCAACGAGGACGTGCACGGGTTTCAATGGCTGGATGATTTGGCGGCTGTCGGCGATGGCCCCGCGCGGGGTGCTGCGCAGGACTGGGTGTTTGAATGGATCACGCGGTTCGGGCAGGGGCACGGGCCCGGATGGACGCCGGATTTAACCGGACGGCGCCTGATCCGCTGGATCAATCATGCGCTGTTTCTGTTGCAGGGGCAGGACGCAGAAGCATCCGAGGCCTATTTCCAGTCATTGGCGCATCAGACAATTTTCCTAAGCAAACGCTGGAAGGTCGCATCCGCCGGATTGCCACGGTTCGAGGCATTGACGGGGATGATTTACGCCGGGCTGGCCCTGAGCGGGATGGACGAACATGTAAAGCCTGCGGTGAAAGCGCTGGCTCGGGAATGCCGTGAACAAATAGACGCAGAAGGTGGCATTCCGACGCGCAATCCCGAGGAATTGCTGGAGGTGTTCACCCTGCTGATCTGGGCCGCATCCGCCTTGAGCGAAGCGGGCTGGATAGTGGGGCGCGAGCATCTGGCGGCCATCGAGCGGATCGCGCCGACATTGCGGGCCTTGCGCCACAGTGACGGCAGTCTGGCGCGGTTTCATGGCGGTGACCGCGGTATCGAGGGGCGGCTGGACCATGCACTGGCATCAAGCGGGGTGCGCACATCAGGTGGAACCGGTTTGCAGATGGGTTATGCCCGTATGAAGGCGGGGCGCAGCAGTGTGATTGTGGACGCAAGCCGTCCGCCGCAGGGTGCGAATTCTTATCACGGGCATGCCTCGACTTTGGCGTTTGAACTTACTTCGGGCCGCCGTCCGCTGGTGGTGAATTGCGGATCAGGCGTGTCGTTTGGCGAAGACTGGCAGCGGGCGGGTCGTGCAACGCCGTCACATTCGGTGCTGGGGATCGACGGGTTTTCGTCATCGCGGTTGGGGTTCGGCGATGCAGGGCCGCTAGAAGCGCTGCTGCACACCCCAAAGGCAGTCGATGTAAAGCAATCGTTCGACAAGGCAGGGGCCAGTCTTCAGGTCGGGCATGATGGCTATGAGGCAAGCCACGGTTTGACCCACATGCGCCGGTTGGATCAATCAGCTGACGGGCGCACATTGGCGGGCGAAGACACGTTGATGGCAATCACTGATGCTGACAAACGCCTGTTTGACCGCGCCATGGATGCGGTGAAGTTGCAAGGCATTGCCTATTCGATACGGTTCCATCTGCATCCCGATGTTGATGCGGTTCTGGACATGGGCGGTGCTGCGGTGTCGCTGGCATTGAAAAGCGGCGAGATATGGGTATTTCGTCATGGTGGCGAGGCCCGGTTAGATCTGGAACCAAGCGTTTACCTTGAGAAAAACCGTTTAAAGCCCCGCGCGACAAAACAGATCGTTTTAACTGCCCGCGCTTTGGAGTATGCGAGCCGTGTGACCTGGACGCTAGCCAAAGCACAGGACACACCCGATAGCCTGCGTGACCTTGCGCGCGATGATGATGAAATTCTGCAAACAACACCGAATGGGGAAACTGAATGACTGCCAACCTGCCAATCCGCCGCGCATTATTATCTGTATCTGACAAAACCGGATTGATCGATCTGGGCCGTGCATTGGCGGGAATGGGGGTCGAGCTGTTATCGACCGGCGGGTCCGCCAAGGCGTTGCGTGATGCGGGGCTGGATGTGACGGATGTGGCGGATGTGACAGGGTTTCCCGAAATGATGGATGGGCGGGTGAAAACGCTGCATCCGGCGGTGCATGGTGGCCTATTGGCGCTGCGCGATAATGATGCGCATCTGGCGGCTTTGAGGGAACACGGTATTGCGGGGATCGACCTGCTGGTGGTCAACCTGTATCCGTTCGAGGAAACCGTGGCCAAGGGCGCGGATTACGATACCTGCATTGAAAACATCGATATTGGCGGGCCTGCGATGATCCGTGCGGCGGCCAAGAACCACGCGTTTGTGACCACGGTTGTCGATGTCGAGGATTACGAGAAATTGCTGGGCGATATGGCGAAGCATAGTGGTGCGACTTGCACGAAATTCCGCAAGCGTCGCGCCCAGATTGCCTATGCGCGCACTGCGGCCTATGACGCGGCGGTATCCACATGGATGGCGGATGCGATTGGGGTTGAGTTTCCGCGCCGTCGTGCCTTTGCCGGAACGCTGTCGCAGGTGATGCGCTATGGCGAAAACCCGCATCAGTCGGCGGCGTTTTATACTGATGGTTCGACCCGTGAAGGCGTGGCGACGGCGGTTCAGCATCAGGGCAAAGAGCTGTCTTATAACAATATCAACGACACCGATGCGGCGATTGAGCTGGTGGCGGAATTCGATCCTGCTGATGGGCCAGCCTGTGCGATTATCAAGCACGCGAACCCTTGCGGTGTGGCGCGCGGCGCAACGATGGTTGAAGCGTATCGTGCGGCGTTCAACTGCGATAATGTTTCGCCGTTTGGTGGGATTATCGCGCTGAACCAGCGACTGGACGGGGCCACCGCCGAAGAAATTTCCAAGATTTTCACCGAGGTAGTGATTGCGCCGGGTGTCGATGATGATGCCAAGGCGATCTTTGCCAAGAAGAAGAACCTGCGGCTGTTGACGGTTGCGGGGCTGCCTGATCCGCGCGCGGCGGCGCTGACATATCGGCAGGTTTCTGGCGGGATGCTGGTACAGGGCAAGGACAACGGGTTTGTCGCGATGGACGATCTGAAGGTTGTGACCAAACGCGCACCCAGCGACGCCGAGATGGCCGATCTGATGTTTGCGTGGCGGGTGGCCAAGCATGTCAAATCCAACGCTATTATCTACGTTAAGGATGGCGCGACCGTGGGCATCGGCGCGGGGCAGATGAGCCGCGTTGACAGCACACGGATTGCGGCGCGCAAAGCGCAAGACATGGCCGAAGTTCTGGGGCTGGACGCGCCGTTGACCCAAGGGTCCGTGGTGGCGTCGGATGCGTTTTTCCCGTTTGCTGACGGATTGCTGAGCGCTGCCGAGGCGGGTGCAACGGCGGTTATTCAGCCGGGCGGGTCCATGCGGGACGATGAGGTGATCGCGGCGGCGAATGATGCGGGG
>JAFLKA010000458.1 GCA_022712735.1 Marinosulfonomonas sp.
CAAGAAGCGCAAGTTTGAAGCCTTCGATGCGCTGGCCACAAGCAACGAGACACCGATCCGCCCTGAACGGGTGATCGCCACGATGATGCAGGTGTTGCCACAGGACGCGACCATCCTGTCCGACCCCGGCACCTCTTGCCCCTATTTCTCGGCCTTCTATCAACTGCCGATGGCGGGCCGCAGATTTATCACCAACCGTGCGCATGGAGCCTTGGGTTATTCGCTCAGTGCCGCGCTTGGCGCGTGGTATGGACGGCCTCAAAGCAAGGTCGTGGCGATGATGGGGGACGGATCATTCGGGTTCACAGTGGGCGAACTGGAAACCGTGGTGCGGGCCGGTGCACCGATCACCTATATCGTATTTTCCAACGCATCCTTCGGCTGGATCAAGGCATCGCAAGAACGTGACGTCGGGGCGCGGTATTATAACGTTGATTTCAACCGCACCGATCACGCCAAAATTGCCAGCGCTTACGGGGTTAAATCATGGACAGTATCCGACCCTGCGGACCTGCCCCGCGTGATGTATGAGGCGATTGAGTTTGACGGCCCGACGCTGATTGATATCATCACCCAACCGCTTGAAGAAACCCGCGCCCCCGTGCGCCGCTGGATGGGATGACCGAATTGAAAACCGCACAAAATATCGTTGTAATCGGGGCTGGCATCGTCGGGGTGTCCACCGCGATATGGCTGATGCGAGCCGGTAAGTCCGTCACCCTGATTGACCGCGCTGCGCCTGGTGAAGGCACTTCGCACGGCAACGGCGGGGTGCTGGCGTCTTGTGCAATGGTGCCTGTCACCACGCCCGGATTGGGGATGAAAGGGCCAAAACTGCTGCTGGATCGCAATTTCCCGCTGTTTTTGCGCTGGACCTACCTGCCGCGCCTTTACCCGTGGTTGCGCAAATACATGAGCCACGCCAATGACAGCGACACGCGGCGGATTGCCAAGGGGCTGACCACGATTGTCGCCGATAGTGTGGAACAACACGAAGCACTGGCGCGGGGCACGTTGGCCGAGAAATGGCTGCGCCCGTCGGATTACAGTTTCGCCTATGTTGATCGTGCCGCGTATCAGGCCGACGCCTATGTCTGGGAGCTACGCAAGATTGCGGGGTTCGAGCCCGTGATCATTGAGGGCGACGCGGTGCATGAATATGAGCCTGCGCTGGGGCCAGACTTCAAATTCCTCGCGGTGATGAAGGGGCATGGCCACATCAAAGACCCTGGCGGGTATGTCAAAGATCTGGCGCGTGAATTCGAGAGCATGGGTGGCAGCATCTTGCGTGCCGAGGTTCAGGATTTTGAGCTGGTCGATGGTGTGGTGCGCTCGGCCATCACCGATCAGGGCCGGATTGAATGTGACGCGGCGGTGCTGACCACCGGCGTCTGGTCAAAATCGCTGGCCAAGAAACTGGGGCTGAATGTGCCGCTGGAAACCGAGCGCGGCTATCATATCATTTTCAAAAACCCTAACCTGCAGCTAAAGGCGCCGCTGATGATCACCACAGGTAAATTCGTCGCCACGCCAATGGCGGACGGGCTGCGTTGTGCCGGAATTGTCGAATTTGGCGGGCTGGACGCGGGTGCATCCAAAGCCCCCTTGAAATTCCTGCGCCGTGCTGTGGCGCAAGCTTTTCCAGACCTGACCTATGACGATAGTGTGGAGTGGTTGGGCCACCGCCCTGCCCCCGCCGACAGCCTGCCGTTAATCGGTGAAATCGGGCAAACGGGCGTTTATGCCGGATTTGGCCATCATCACATAGGGTTGACAGGTGGGCCAAAAACAGGCCGCATGATTGCGGACATGATCACACAGGGGGGATCGAACCTCGATACTGCCCCGTTTGATCCACAACGATTTAGCAAATGACGCCGAACAATGGTGCGTTGCTGTGAATATTAATGACCAACCAAAAGGGAGAACTACGATGAAAAAATCACTAAAAACACTGGCGGGTTCCGCCACGATTGCGGCCACTGCGGCGCTGTCGGCCGCCCCCGTGATGGCCGAAAAATGGGATATGCCGCTAGCCTATTCCGCCACCAATTTCCATTCGGCCACGGCGGCTGAATTCGCAACCTGCGTCACCACCGGCACCGGCGGCGAGATTGAAATCGTCACGCATCCATCAGGATCATTGTTCAAAGGCGGCGACATCAAACGGGCTGTCCAAACCGGCCAAGCCCCGATTGGCGAGCGCCTGTTGTCCGGCCACCAGAACGAAAATGCGATTTTCGGCGTGGATTCCATTCCGTTCCTGGCCACGTCTTTTGATGATGCAGCCAAGCTGTGGAAAGCGGCCAAACCGACCTTGACCCAAGTGCTGGCCGACCAGAACCTGACGTTGCTTTATTCGGTGCCATGGCCACCACAGGGGCTGTATTTCAAGAAAGAAATAAACTCGGTTGCCGAAATGAAGGGCATCAAGTTCCGCTCCTATAACAGCGCCACAGCGCGTCTGGCTGAATTGACTGGTATGTTGCCAGTGTCGGTTGAAGCTGCCGAAATCAGCCAAGCCTTTGCAACGGGTGTTGCCGAGGCGATGGTTTCGTCCGGCTCCACCGGTTATGACCGCAAGGTCTGGGAAAGCCTGACCCATTTCTACGAGGTCGACGCATGGCTGCCGCGCAACTACATCATGGTGAACAGCGACGTTTGGGCGGGCACATCTGACGCCAACAAAAACGTCATCACCGCTTGTGCGACGTTTGCCGAATATGCAGGCACGTGGCGTTCCAAGGAATACACTGGCTTCACCCTGCAAGGGCTGCGCGATGGCGGCATGACCGTTGGGCCAGCAGGTGATGCACTGGTGGACGAATTGAAAGTGATCGGCGCGACCATGACCACTGAATGGCTGGATGCCGCAGGCGAAGGTGGTGCATCCATCGTCGATGCCTTCAAGGCAATGCAATAAGCTAAACGATTGGGGCCGCGCCATAGGGTGCGGCCCTGCTTCTTTCTAACGGGGGGATATGGTTTGCTGAAATCAATACGCACAGGTCTGGACCTGCTTTATGAGTTTTCGGGCATCTTGGCAGCCCTTAGCCTGATCGCCATTCTGTTTCTGATCGTCGTTCAAATGTTGGCCCGCTGGACCGGCGAAGTTTTCCCCGGTGCGCCCGATTACGCCGGTTATGCGATGGCCGCCGCGTCATTCCTGGCCTTTGCCAGTGCGCTGAACAAAGGTGCCCATATCCGCGTGTCGATCGTGTTGAACATGCTGCCCAAACGCCCCCGCTGGTTTTTGGAAATCTGGTGCTTTGGTATTGCCACCGCGATTGCGTGGTATTTCGTGTTTTACGCCCAGAAATTTGCCTATTGGTCATGGAAATTTAACGACATTTCCCAAGGGCAGGACAAAACCCCGCTGTGGATACCCCAAAGCCTGATGGTGATCGGTGCCGTGATCTTTGCGATTGCATTAACTGACAACCTGATCAGCCTACTGTTCAAAGGCCACCACCGTATCGTCCGCGAGGGCGATGAAAGCACTTCGGAGTAATCGGCATGGAAAACGTATCAATCATCATTCTGTTTCTGTTCGTTCTGTTCACCCTGCTTGGTTCAGGCGTCTGGGTCGGTCTGGCCCTGATGGGGGTTGCGTGGTTCGGGATGGAAATGTTCACCACGCGCCCCGTCGGCGACGTGATGTTAACCACGGTCTGGACATCATCGTCCAGCTGGACCCTGACCGCCCTGCCCCTGTTTATCTGGATGGGCGAAGTCTTGTATCGAACCCGATTATCCGAAGATATGTTTCGCGGCCTGTCGCCGTGGCTGGCACGATTGCCGGGCGGGTTGGTGCACACCAACATCGCGGGCTGCACGGTGTTTGCCGCAGTGTCGGGATCGTCGGCTGCCACGCTGACCACGGTTGGTAAAATGTCCATTCCGGAATTGCGCAAACGCAACTACCCCGAAAAGATGATCATCGGCACGTTGGCGGGTGCGGCCACGCTGGGCCTGATGATCCCGCCCTCGCTGACCCTGATCGTTTACGGCGTTACGATTAACGAAAGCATCACCAAGCTGTTCTTTGCCGGTATCCTGCCGGGCATGGTTCTGGCGGCGATGTTCATGGGGTATGTGGCGATTTACTCCATGGTCGCCAAGGATTGGAACCCCGACGTTGAGCCCAAAATGACCTTCCGCGAAAAGATTGAAAACTCGCGGTTCCTTATCCCCGTCATCAGCCTGATCGTCGTGGTGATCGGCTCAATGTATCTGGGGTATGCCACCGCAACCGAGGCCGCAGCCTTTGGCGTAATCGGCGCGATGCTGCTCGCTGCCGGACAGGGTTCACTGACGTGGAAAACCTTTACCCAAGCCCTGATGGGGGCCACGCGGACCTCGGCGATGATCGCGTTAATTTTAGCGGGGGCGTCGTTCCTGTCCCTGTCGATGGGATTCACCGGATTGCCACGCGGGCTGGCCGATATGATTGGCCAATGGGAGCTGACACGCTTTGAACTGCTGATGGTGCTGCTGGTGTTCTACATCATTTTGGGGATGTTTCTGGACGGGATTTCATCGGTGGTGCTGACCATGGCCGTGGTTGAACCAATGATCCGCGACGCGGGCATTGATCTGATCTGGTTCGGCATATTCATCGTTGTGGTGATCGAAATGGCGCAGATCACGCCACCCATCGGGTTCAACCTGTTTGTATTGCAAGGCATGACAGACCACGAAATGGGCTTCATCGCCAAGGCCGCGATCCCGATGTTCCTGATCATGGTGCTGATGGTGTTCGTGTTGATCCTGTTTCCGGAACTGGCGACCTATCTGCCCGACAATATGCGAACGATTAACTCCAGTTAGCGCACCCATTCCGGGGCATACCATAAATTTGCCTGAATGTTTTGGTATGCTGTCCTTATGTGCAGGAAAAACCCTGTAATATACCGATGGATTCCCGATCCAAAACGCGCTAGGCGGTCAAAATGACATTGGCCGCCCAAGAAATTTGATTGGCCCGTCGGATCATATTAACACATAAAAAGAGTGCGGATTATGTACGAGGTCAGTGACAATCTGTCGGTACTTGTTGTGGGTCATGTTGATCCTTGGCTCATGACAGGTTTCGCAATGCCGAAAATCAGTAATACGATGTTTTGCACCTATGATGACCTGACTGCGCAATTTCTTTTGAATCACCAGCCTGACGTCATCCTGTCCACGCTGGTCACCGCCTATTTTGACATAATGGAACTGGCCGTCAAGCTGGATCAGCTGGATTTTAAGGGACGCGTCAGGGCGATAACCCCGCCTCTGCCCGACCCCGGCCTGATTTTACGCGAAATCAGATTCGAATGCCCGGCGCTGGATTTCGATCTGATCGAAGTTTTGTCAGAGCAGAAATTACGGTGCGTTTAGAAGGCGAAATCCTAGGTATTCCCCTGACCGGAAAAACTGTCGAGGATCGGGCAGTCGGGCCGGTTATCACCACGGCATTCCTTGGCCACGCGGGCCAGCTCGTCGCGTAGTTTGTGCAGCTCGCTCAGCTTGCCATCGATTTGTTCCAGACGCTTTAACGCCATCGCCTTCACATCACGGCTCGAGCGGGATTTATCCTGATACAATCCGAGCAATTCACGGCAATC
>JAFLKA010000155.1 GCA_022712735.1 Marinosulfonomonas sp.
ATGATGAACACCCACAGGTTCAAACCGGTCCAGCCGGACATGATGGTGATCACCTTGAACGGGAACGGGGTGATGCCGGCGATCAGCACCGCCCATGCGCCCCATTCCTGAAACTGCTGGTTGAACTGCTCGGCTGCGTCCGCCTTGCCGTAGAAATCCAGCAACGGCTGACCGACCACATCAAACAATCCGGCCCCGATGTAATAGCCCAGCAATGCCCCAATGACGGATGATACCAATGCAACGCCCGCGATCAGAAAGGCCCGCGAGGGCCGCGCCAGGATCATCGGGATCATGATGATATCCGGCGGGATCGGAAACACCGAGCTTTCCAGAAAGGACACTACCGCCAGCGCCCACAGCGCGTTCGGGCTGTTGGCCAGCGCCAGAGTCCAGTTGTAAAGTCGCCTGATCATTGTTTTTTCTGCTCGCTTTTTTTCCTGTTGCAACATGCGCAGGCTTCAAGGTCAAGCATATCCGGCATTGCCGCGCGGTATGGATGCGTTATTTTGCACCCAACAACTGTAGGAGTATGTGATGAAGTGGCAGGGGCGCCGGGGTAGCCGGAATATCGAGGATCGTCGTCGGATGACGGCCGGTAAAACTGCCGGTATTGGCGGCATCGGGGCGCTGGTGATCGTGGTGATCGGCGCATTGATGGGCGTGGATGTCAGCAGTTTCCTCGGCAACACAGGGGCGGGTGGCGCGACCCAGTCCGGTGGTGGTGCCTTGACCGAAGCCGACAAACGGGCGGGTGAGTTCGTATCGGTCGTGTTGGCCGATACCGAAGAAATCTGGGCCGAGATTTTTCGCACTCAGTTTCGCAAGCCTTATAAGCCGGTCAAACTGGTTCTGTTCAAGGGTGCTACGCAATCCGCCTGTGGCGGGGCCAATGGCGCGACGGGGCCGTTTTATTGTCCCGGGGACGAGAAAATTTACCTCGACACCGAGTTTTTCGCCACAATGAGCCGCCAAATGGGGGCCAAGGGTGATTTCGCGGCGGCCTATGTCGTAGCACACGAGGTCGCGCACCATGTTCAGGACGAACTGGGTATTCTGGGACGGCCAACACCTTGCGACGTCAGCTAAGCACAACAGACAGCAATGGTATTTCGGTGCGGGTTGAATTGCAGGCCGATTGTTATTCCGGCATCTGGGCGCGCTATGCCAAGGAACGGTTCGGGTCCCTTGAGCGGGGCGATATTGCCGAGGCGATGAATGCGGCCAAACAGATTGGCGATGATACATTGCAGCGCAACGCAGGGCGCAGGCCAATGCCGCACAGGTTTACCCACGGCACATCCGAGCAGCGTCAGCGCTGGTTTGTGACGGGGTACGAGAGTGCCGATGTTGGATCTTGTGATACTTTTGGGACGGATAATCTGTGACAATTTCAAAATTTTGCTGGTAAAACCGACCGCGCGGTTGGATATTCCTTGTAAGGCGAAGTTGATCTGGATCATTGCAGTTGCAACGAATCGGAATTTCTGCGCCAATATTGAACGATTAAGAATCGTGAACAGGGAGGACTACATATGAAATTCACACTTAAATCCGCGTTTATTGCGGCGATGGCCCTTGGGCTGACAACGGGGGCGGCGATGTCACAAGAAGTGACGTTGCGCTTTCAACACTTCATCTCGCCAAAAGGGTCGGTGCCGAAATCCTTTATGGTGCCTTGGGCCGAAAAGATCGAAGCAGAATCCGGTGGCCGCATTAAAATCGAAATCTATCCGGCCATGCAGCTGGGCGGCAAACCACCGGCGCTGTATGACCAGATCCGCGACGGGGTGATTGACGGCGGTTGGGCCATTCCGGCCTACACACCAGGCCGTTTTCCCGAAGCCGAAGCGTTCGAGCTGCCGTTCATGACTTCAATGTCAGGCGAAGCATCATCAATGGCCGCATGGGATTTCACCGAAAAATATATGGGCGAGCGGTTCTCCGACATCCATCTGCTGGCGGTCCATGTGCACGGCCCCGGCGTGATCCACAAAAAAGGTGACCCGATCACAACGATTGCCGATTTCAACGGTCTGAAACTGCGCGGCCCATCGCGCCAAGCCAACAAATTGCTCGAGGCCGTGGGCGCGACCCCCGTCGGCATGCCGGTTCCGGCGTTCCCCGAAGCGCTGTCCAAAGGCATCGTTGATGGCGGCGTGATCCCGTGGGAAATTGTGCCACCGCTGAAAGTGCATGAGCTGGCCGATAGCCACACCCAGATCGGTGGGGACCGTGCGCTTTATAACACCTATTTCATCTGGGCGATGAACAAGGACAGCTATAACGCGCTGCCTGATGACCTAAAAGCGATCATTGATGCCAATTCCGGTGTCGAGGCATCCGGTTGGGCCGGTCGTGCGATGGACATGGGCGATGACACCGGTGAAAAAGTCGTGCGGGATCGTGGCAATGTTGTTGTGACGCTGGATGATGCGGTTGTGAGTGAATTGCGCACCATTGGTGAACAGTTGACCGCGGACTGGATTGCCGAAGTCACTGCAAAAGGTCTGGACGGGGCGGCGATGGTTGCTGACGCTCAGGCGCTTGTGGCGAAATACTCGGACAACTAGGTAACTTATACGAAATTGAAAAAGGCCAGACCGTTATTGTTCTGGCCTTTTTTATTGGGAGGGACTGATGACCGTATTGATCGCAGGGGCCGGAATTGCCGGCCTGACTTTGGGGCTGAGTCTACATCAGGTGGGCATCCCGTTTCATATCTATGAGGCGGTCGAGGATATTCGCCCGCTGGGGGTAGGGATTAACCTGCAATCCTTGGCCACCCGAGAGTTGTTCGAACTGGGGCTTGAGTCCGAGCTGGACAAGGTGGGTTTGCGCACCGAAGAGGTCGGTTATTTCAATGCTTTCGGGCAGGAAATCTGGCGCGAGGCGCGCGGCACAATGGCGGGCAACACATGGCCGCAGTATTCGATCCACCGTGGTGGTTTGCAAATGGCACTGTTGGAGGCGTTATTGGAGCGGGCCGGTGCGGATGTGCTGACTATGGGGGCGGCTGTCACAGATTGGTGCGAAGTTGGGGGTGGTGTCGAGATCACCCTGATCAATCGCAAAACAGACCAGACCAGCACCGCCACAGGCACAGTCCTGATCGCGGCTGACGGGATCAATTCCGGCTTGCGGGCTGGCTTCTACCCCGACGAGGGCCCCGCAGTTTGGGGCGGCACCATGATGTGGCGCGGCATCACCAAGGGGCCACGGTTTCTGAC
>JAFLKA010000384.1 GCA_022712735.1 Marinosulfonomonas sp.
CGGACCGATTTACCCGAAAACCGCGGAAGGGAGGATCGCTCCTCTCGTAAAAGTGATGATCCACGATCCGCTGGCAGACGGCATCACCCTGAAATCCCCGCCGATCTACACGCCGACCTTTATCCTGCTGAACGACGGCCAGGAAGTGGGGCGCATCGAGGGCTATCAAAGCGACGAGTTTTTCTGGTGGTTCGTCGAGACAATGATCAAACAACTGCCCGAAGATCTGCAAAAGGATCCCGGCGCATGACAACAACGCGAAATAACGATAAACAAGAATATATGAGTAGTAAGGAGCATTCCAAATGGAAGCCACATTAAACGGTCTTGGTAATATGGCCAAAGACGATGTCGGCGTTAACACCGACGAATTGGGCGGCCGCGCAACCGAGGCATCGTCCTTCCTCAAGGCCTTGGGCCACGAGGGGCGACTGATGATTCTGTGCCACCTTAGTTCCGGCGAAAAAACCGTGACCGAGCTGGAAAAGCTGCTGTCATCACGGCAAGCATCGGTGAGCCAGCAACTGGCCCGTCTACGGCTCGAAGGTCTGGTGAAATATCGCCGCGAGGGCAAAACGATCTTCTACACCCTTGGCGACACCAAGGCACGCCAAGCGATCGACCTTGTCTATACCATGTTCTGCGGTGTCAATCAGAAATAAGCCGCCGCGCATCAAGCTTTGTGGCTTTTCTCCTGATCAACGTGCCACAATCTGGCGCGAACAAAGCCCTGATAGGGTTTGAAACGCGTTTAACGCAACTTTTCCCTTGAACCATATCTGCGCACAAATAATATGACCCCCACAACAGACCGAGAAAATCGGCAGGTGGGAGAATAATTATGGATATGCTGCCATTTGGTGCGTTAGCGGCCCTCGTCGGGTTATTTGGCGGTATTATACTGGGGTTGGCTGGCCGGATGGGGCATTTTTGCTCGCTGGCGGCGCTTGAAACTGCGGTTTACGGCGAGGACCAGACCCGCCTGCGCATGTGGGGTATCGCGCTTGGCACAGCCATCATTGGCGCCTTTACGCTCGAGGCCGCTGGCGTCTTCGATTTCTCCCTGTCGTTTTACCACCAGATAAAATGGAACCCCTGGGCCAGCATCATTGGCGGGCTGGTGTTTGGTTATGGCATGGCGATGGCAGGCAATTGTGGCTATTCCGCCCTGACACGGTTTGGCGGCGGCGATTTACGCGCGCTGGTGGTGCTGGTGGTGATGGCGATCTTCAGCTTTATCACCCTGAACGGCCCGCTTGCCGCCCCCCGCCTTGCCTTGCTGCCGGAAGAGCCCTCCGAAGGACTGAACTCCATCGCCCACTTGCTGGGCACCGCCACAGGCATTGCCCCTTTTGCTATCGCGGTTGCCTTTGCCACCGTGCTGATCCTCTGGGCGCTGTCCTATGAACGGTTGCGTCAACAGCCCGAACAAATCTTCTGGGCCTTTGCTGTCGGGGCCGCCATCACCTTCGGGTTTTGGGGTACCTCGACACTATATTCCGAAAGCTTTGGCGAAGGGCTGGTCGAAAGCTACACCTTCACAGCCCCGCTGGGCCGCACCCTGATCTGGCTGATGACATCTTCGGCGGGCGGGCTGGTGTTTTCGGTCGGCTCGGTCGGGGGGGTGATTATCGGCGCCTTTATCGGATCATCGATCAAACGCGATTTCCGCTGGGAAGCCTGCGAAGACCCGCGCGAGTTGGGCCGCCAAGTGGGCGGAGCTGCCCTGATGGGCATCGGCGGCGTCACTGCTATTGGCTGTTCTGTCGGCCAGGGGATATCGGCGTTTTCAACGCTGGCCTATTCCGCCCCCGTCACACTGGCGGCAATCGCGGCAGGTGGCCTGATCGGCCTGCGCCACCTTATTCACGGGTTTCAGCCGGAATAGATCGATTGCCAAACAACAGCAGATGAACGATCAGGATAATGATCCACGCGATCAACATCGTAGCCAGCGTGTGGCTTAGAAAATGCCGCCCGTTCAGCATCTGGTAACCGCCCATGCTCCACCCCAACGCCATCGCCCCTGCAAGTGCCACCACTTGCCGCCGACGCGTGGTTGCGATCATCACAAACAGCAGCACCGCAAATCCGCCCGACGCGTGCCCTGCCGGAAAGCAACGCCCATCATGTGGTGTTTTGTTGGTTTCCAGCAACGTAACATAGGGAATGGGGCCGCCGAATTCCTGATACTGGTGTGGACAATGGGCATGGGTTTCCTGCTTGCCGGCGCTGATGAACGCCGGAACCAGCAACAGACACAGCACAATAAATACATTACCCCGTGTCCTGAACCGCGCCAATCGCTTTACCCAAAGCGACAACACCAACAAAAGCAAAACAACCGCACAGTACGTAATCAGCACAGTCCTCGGCAGTTTATAAATGGAAAACCTTAAAGCAGGCTCGCTATAATCCAGCATCCACCCGTCAGCGCCATAAAACAGCTGCTGCACACGCATATCCAACCCGGAATACTCCTGCACAACAAGCATAGTGACCAACAGCAGCACGCTGACGACCAGATGTCGTTTCCGACGAATACGAATGGGGGGAGTGTTCATTCTTTGCCTTGTCTTGCACCTATGGTGATCCCATCAGGACTCGAACCTGAAACCCCCTGCTTAGAAGGCAGGTGCTCTATCCAGTTGAGCTATGGGACCGTTATGGGTGTTATTGCGTAACCTAGGTGGCGGGATCAAGCCCTAGTGCGTCCATGATCCGCGCCGGTTGGTGGCAAAGTTCTCGCCATAGCCACCCTGGCGGACCACCGGCTTGCGTTTGTGTGGTTTTGTGACCTGCACATCAATGCCGTGGTGTTTAGCGTAATCAATCGCTGCTTCGGCGCTGTCAAATTTCAGACGAACCTGCGAATCCATATCGCTAGAGCTGGTCCAGCCCATCAACGG
>JAFLKA010000156.1 GCA_022712735.1 Marinosulfonomonas sp.
CGCCGGAAGGGCACGCAACAGCGCGACGGTGATGGGGTGCACATTGGGCAACAGTTCGGTTGCGATGATGTAACTGCTTCCCCAGATCGCGGGGGCGAGGGCGGTTAGCAATAGATTGGAAGTGCGTGTCATGGGGAATCCCTAAGCCAAGTATCTTGACGTCAAGATAAATAGATATATCTTGACGTCAAGATATAATCTCTATCTACCCTTTACGCATGGATAGTATTGACAGGATCATGGCTCAATGGGCCAAACAGAGCCCCGATCTGGATGTAGAGCCGATGGCGCTTATCGGACGGCTTCAGCGTGTATCGAAGGCACTGACGCGCGAAATGGAGGCGACGTTTGCCCGGCATGGCCTGACGGGGCCGAGCTTTGATGTTCTTGCAACTTTGTTACGGTCTGGCGTGCCTCATGCGCTGTCCCCGAATGAATTGCTTGAAACGATGATGATCACATCGGGCACGTTAACCAACCGGATTGATCAACTTGAAAAATCGGGATTTGTTACACGCGCAGGAAACAAGCAGGACAAGAGAAGTGTGATCGTATCGCTAACCCGAAAAGGGCTAGCGATAATAGATAAGGCGGTGACGGCACATGTTGAAACCCAGACCCGTCTGACCGGTGGCCTGACACCGGCGCAACACAAGTTGCTTAACCAGCTATTGCAGCGGTTTTTGTCGACGCTGCCAGAGGACTGATGTGCGGGATTTCGACATGACGTGCAATCAGAATACCTGCATGTAGTGCCCGTTTGGTGGCGCGGCGAGCATTGACTCTACTGTGTCCCAATCATCGGATTTTTGCAGGCGCGCGACATGGGCCTGATGCAGGGGTTTACCATCCCATGCTTCCAATAGGGTAAAGGTGTTTTGTGGCTCGTCATCATGCTGAAAGATGCGCACGGTTTGGCAGCCGTCAACATTTGGCAGGTCGGTTTTAACCGTGGCGAGCATTGCTTTAAAGTCGGATATTCTGTCTGGTTTCACCACGAACGCAATCAGGAATTGTGTTGTGTTGGGCATGGATTTCCCCCTTTTGTGTAGTTTAAGGTTTCGGTACCTTCGGTATGTTACGAAGGTAATTTCGTAGTAAATACAGGAATTGTCAAAATATGCCTTTTGAATATGGAAAGATAAACTGGGATGATATTCGCTTGTTTCTGGCGGTGGCGAATGCGGGCGGGTTGACGGCGGCGGTGCCGGAAACAGGGCTGAGTGCCCCGACGTTAAACCGCCGGATCAGCGAGTTTGAAAAGGTGCTTGCGGTACGCCTGTTTGAGCGCCGGGCCAAAGGATATGCCTTGACCAGTGCGGGGCGGGATTTAATGGAGCGGGTGCAGCCGATGGCCGAGCAAGCACGTGGGGTAGCGACATGGCGCGAGGGGCTTGATCCGCGTCCGAGGGTGCGGATTGCTTGCGGGTATTGGACGGGGGTTTACATAGCGCGCAATCTGGGCGCGTTGCAGGCCAGTCTGGAGGGCGAGGTGCGGATCGATATCCTGTCGGGGGCACGGTTTTTGAACCTGTCACGCCGCGAGGCGGATTTGGCGGTGCGCAATATATTGCCAACGCAACAAGGGTTGGCGCGACGCCGGATCGGGCGGGTCGATTTTGCAGTATATGCGTCACCTGATTATCTGGTGGCACACCCTGACGCGTACACATCAAGGCGGGCCGAAACCTGCGACTGGGTGGTGCCGGATGCATCCGCAGCAACGGGGGCTTCGGCGTTGTGGTTGTCCCGTCATCTGGAGCGTCCCGCATCGGTGAGCTGCGATACGCCGCATGCCTTGTTAGAAGCGGTTTGTGGTGGGGCGGGCCTGTGTGTGCTGCCGTGTTTCGTGGGCGAGAGCGCGGTGGGGTTGCAGCGGTGTTCGGATGCGATTGAGGGGCTGGGCCACACCCAATGGCTGGTCAGTCATGATGTTAGCCGCAAGGAGCGCCCGATCAAGCGGGTGGCGGCTGCGCTTTATGATCTGTTCTCGCGGGATCTGGCGCTGTTCGTTTTGTAAGTTGGTGCAGCAAAAAGAACGGAGTGCTGCGCACGCTTTATGATTATGCGCTACGCGCGGTGCCTCCGGCGGAGGTATTCCAAGTGATTTGCATTCAATGAACAGGGAAAGTAACAGAATTCGCCCACTCTTGGGGTGTATTCTGTTTCTTGTTTACGCAAATGGCTTTTGAAAAGAAGAAGGGGTAGGTTTTCGAACCTCTAAGTGGATAGGTCTTTCCTTGGGGGCAAATCCATGTAATAGGGACGCGTCAAATGATGCTTTTGCAAGGAGACTCCCTATGGAGATTCGTGAAGCCCTTTCGTTTGACGATGTTCTGCTGGTTCCGGCCGCGTCAAGCGTGTTGCCTTCGACCGCTGACACCTCAACTCAGGTCACCAAATCTATCCGTCTGAACATACCGTTGCTGAGTTCCGCCATGGACACCGTGACCGAGGCCAAGATGGCGATTGCCATGGCGCAGGCCGGTGGTATGGGCGTGATCCACCGCAATCTGGATGTGGACGAGCAGGCGTTGCAGGTGCGCCGTGTGAAGCGGTTTGAAAGTGGTGTGGTTTACAACCCGATCACTTTGCTGGCAGACCAGACGTTGGCTGATGCCAAGGCGTTGCAGGAGCGGTATCGCGTTACGGGGTTTCCTGTGGTGGATGGCCGTGGGCGGGTTGTCGGCATTGTCACCAACCGCGATATGCGCTTTGCCACGGATGAGAAGACGCCGGTTTCGGCGATGATGAGTTCGGATAATCTGGCGCTACTTCACGAGCCTGCCGATCTGGACGAGGCCAAGAGCCTGATGCAGGCGCGACGCATTGAAAAGCTGTTGATCACCGATGGGGCGGGCAAGCTGACCGGCCTGATGACGCTCAAGGATCTGGAGCAGGCGGTGTTGAACCCACAGGCCAGCAAGGACGAGCTGGGGCGGTTGCGGGTGGCGGCGGCAAGCACGGTTGGTGATGCGGGGTTTGAACGCTCTATGGCGCTGGCCGAGGCGGGGGCCGATATGATCGTGATCGACACGGCGCATGGCCATTCCGAAGGGGTGGCTGTGGCGGTTGAGCGGCTGAAAAAGGCCGTGGGTGATGTTCAGGTCATGGCGGGCAATGTGGCGACGGCGGCGGCCACCAAGGCGCTGATTGATGCGGGGGCGGATGCCGTCAAGGTTGGCATCGGGCCGGGGTCGATCTGCACCACGCGGATTGTCGCGGGTGTCGGGGTGCCGCAACTGACGGCGATCCTTGATAGCGCCAAGGGTGCGGCCGCGAGCGGCACCCCGATCATTGCCGATGGCGGCATCAAGTTTTCTGGCGATTTTGCCAAGGCGATTGCGGCGGGGGCCAGTTGTGCGATGGTCGGCAGCATGGTGGCGGGCACGGATGAAAGCCCCGGAGAAATCATTCTATATCAAGGCCGTAGCTTTAAAAGTTACCGTGGTATGGGCAGCCTTGGCGCGATGGCGCGCGGATCGGCTGATCGGTATTTCCAAAAGGATGCCGCCAGTGACAAGCTGGTGCCCGAAGGCATCGAGGGACAGGTGCCTTATAAGGGACCGGCTGGCACGGTGATCCATCAGCTGGTCGGTGGTTTGCGGGCCGCGATGGGCTATACGGGGGCGGCGACAGTTGAGGACATGCGCAAGAATACCGAGTTTGTGCGGATTACGGGGGCTGGGCTGAAGGAAAGCCATGTGCATGATGTGCAGATTACGCGGGAAAGCCCGAATTACCGGATGTCGTGAGGGCGGCGGTTTTTGTGAAGAGTGATTGCCATGAATAACGCAGATTTTTATTCTATTCCAAACACCAACATTCAAACTCTGGGCCCAACCTCCGAACTCGATTTTTTTGACAAGCAGACAGTGGTTTTGCCCCACCCAATAAGCCCTCTTGAAGCATGGGCAATCGTTATGTCACACCCGATGCCGGTCATAAAATTGGCGTTTCGTGTCAGGGATACAATATCTTCTTTGTTTGGGGTAAAGAAAATAGGCGGGTTTTCCGGTGTGGTTCCTGAAACTGTCACGGTTGGTCAAAAACTCGATTTTTTCTTGGTTGAGCATGTCTCGAAAGATGTTTTAACACTTACTGCACGCGATCGGCATCTAGATGTCATGACCTGTATATCTACAGAAAAGAACGCGCTAACGATTACATCTTCTGTAAAAACCCACAACTTATTTGGGCGTTTCTATATGATACCTGTAGCGCCAGCACACAGAATGATAGTCCGCAGAAATATGAACCAGATACGAAACGCAGTAGAGCAATACTGAGTATGACAATGCGGCGGTTTGATCATACAGCCCACCGCCAGCGGCATTGCCAATATGTGCTGCGCCTGTTTTAACGCTCCAATAGGTGGGCGTATCCGCTATGCAAAAAATCGGCCACCCTATGGATCACTTCTTTGAAAGCCCCCAGTTATGAAACCAGCCGCCCGTCTATCCGCCGCTATCGAAATTCTGGATGATATTCTGGACGGGCAGCCGTCCGAAAAGGCGTTGACCAACTGGGCGCGACACTCGCGGTTTGCGGGCTCAAAGGATCGTGCGGCAGTGCGGGACCATGTGTTTTCAGCGCTGCGGTGCAAGCGGTCTTACGGCGAGCTGGGCGGGGCCGAGACAGGGCGCGGGATTGTGCTGGGGTTGTTGCGGGCACAAGGTATTTCGATTGAAGAGATGTTCACTGGCGAGGGTCATGCGCCTGCGTCAATGAGTGAGGAGGAGGCGGC
>JAFLKA010000157.1 GCA_022712735.1 Marinosulfonomonas sp.
ATGACGTTACACACGTCAACCTTGGTCACTTCGCCATCAATCACGACTTCCATCGCATCGGGGCGCACTTCGACCTTGTCACCACCTAAATCAGGGCCGACCCATTCGATCATCCCGTCATAATGGTTTGACCAGCCTTCCTGAAACAGCGCCTGCTTGGAGAATTTCGGTTTCGGGTCAACAATCAGGATTTTCGCCGTTGCATTGTTGGCTTTCAGATGATGCGCCACCATTGAAACCCGCTCATACGGCCCGGGTGGGCAGCGGAACGGGTTGGGGGGCGCAACCATGCAATAGGTGCCGCCTTGTGGCATCGCCTCAAGTTGCGCCTTTAGCAGCTGGGTTTGCGAACCCGCCTTATAGGCATGCGGCATCTTTTGCTGGGCGGTCACGTCCCAACCGGGCACAGCACCTTCCTTGAAATCGATCCCCGGACTTAAAACCAGACGGTCATATGGCAATGTACCACCACCGGCCAGCGTTACCGTTTTGGCATCGCGATCCACACCAATAGCCCAGTCATGGATCACGTTGATGCCATAATCAGCGGCCAGTTTCCCGTAGGTGTGCCCGATCGAGGAAAACTCGCGAAAGCCCCCGATATAAAGGTTCGAGAAAAAGCAGGTGTAATAGGTGCGCGTGGGTTCAACCAGCGTCACATCAATCATACCCTTACTGTCCTTGGCCAGATAGCGCGCAACGGTTGCACCGCCTGCCCCGCCGCCAATAACGACGACCTTGGGCTTGCCGTGGGCCGCCCCCATCACCATCGGCGCGGAAAGCGTCGCTGATACAGCGGCGGCTGACCCGATAAAGTTACGTCTGTTTAGTTTCATTTCGTTGTCCTCCCTAACGTATGGAATTCAAGTGGGGTTTATCCGTCTGGCTTATTCTCCCACATTCTCAAAATATGCGGCCAGACCCGCAATCTCTTCGGCCGACAGGCGGCCCGCCATCATCTGCATCACCGGATGAATGCGCTTTTCGTCTTTGTAGGCGTGCATCGCGATGACGAAATCCTCGATTGGCCAGTTGGTGATCGACGGGATGCCAGTGTCAGCCCCGTCGATCTGGTGACAACTCACACATTCACTGGACAGGTATTCGCCGTATTCAGGATCGCCTTGCAGTGCCAAAATCTCGGGGTCGACACTGTGATCGGTGCCGGTAATGGTTGGCGATGCTTCGGGGATGTTGGCCGGATCATCCGAGAACTGGCGCAGATAGGCCATCACATCGGCGCGGTCCTGCTCATCTTTCAGGCCGCGAAAATTCATCCGCGTTTTGGAAATCAGCGATTTGGGGTTTTCCAGATAGGTATCCAGCGACGCATGGTCCCAAACCAGTCCATCCGCCCCGGCCCGCAGCATTGAAGCCGAATATTTGAACCCCTCGACCGATCCGGCAGCGCGCTGGAACAACAGGTTCAACTGCGGCCCGACACGGTTTCTCGCCCCGTCCCCGACCTTGTGACAACTGCGGCATTTCTTGAAAACCGTCTCGCCACGTTTTGCATCCCCGTCCGCATGCTCTGCTACGGCTGCTTGGGCAAAACATGCAACAATAGCGCTCAATATGACTTGTTTCATTCCGTTCATGTCATTCCCCCAGATTTTCGCCCGTATTTTCAACGGCCATGGTGATTTCTACATTGGTTTTACATTTCGACATGCAGGCGTGGTGGCGGAACCTTGGCAGTTCAACCTGTGCGCGGTCGTCCATGTAAAACCCGGCCTCGTTTGGCATCTGGATGCTGGTAAAGTTCTCACGGCTCAGCACGAAATCATCCCCGACCAGATCGTTGGAATAAAGCAGATATGCGGTGACGGCGTAAATCTCGTCATCGCTTAACTCAGGCCCGTAACCCACCGTCATGGCTCGGTTGATGAAATCCCAAACCGTTGAAAGGTAAGGGTAAAAGGAACCTACTGTACGCGTGGGCCGCTCGTCTTGCAAGGTGCCAATGCCGCCCGCCAGCGCCGGCCAACGCCCTACACCTTCACCAAAATCACCGTGACAGGCAGCACAGTTTTCAACAAACACTTCTTCGCCAAATGCGACAGATCCACTGCCCGCAGGCAGCCCCAACCCGTCGGGGCGCACGTCGATATCCCATGCGGCGATCTCGTCAGGTAAGGCGGCACGGCCCAACCCCAATGGATCAGCATGTAGCGGCACAGCACCCAGAACAGCCACAATCAGACTAAGAGATTTCAACATTCTGAACCCTCCCGTCATCGCCCAGATGCCACGTTTGAATACCGTTGTTGTGGTAATTCGAGTTCAGCCCGCGCAAGCTGCGCAGCGCATCTTTGGTTGGTTGCACATATCCGGTGCTGTCATGCGCGCGGCTTTGCAACAACAACGGTGTGCCATCCCAGTTGAAATCATAGTAAAACCGGCGCATGGATTTATCCAGCTGGGGCCCCATTAGGCGCGCCTGATGCCAGTTCACACCACCATCCAGCGTTATATCCACCCGCGGGATGCTGCCGCGCCCCGACCACGCCAGACCTGACAGCACCATCGGCCCTTTGCCATGCAGCACCGGCGCTTGGGGGCTGGGCGTGGTGATCACCGATTTGGCGTCCATTTCCCAGGTAAAGCGCCGCGTGCGCCCGTCCGCCATCAGGTCGGAATACTTGCTGGTCTCCTCGCGGTGGTGCCACGGCATATCGCCGACTTCCAGACGGCGCAGCCATTTCACCCACATGTTGCCTTCCCAGCCGGGCACCACCAACCGGACAGGATAGCCCTGTTCGGCCCGCAACGCCTCGCCGTTCATTTTGAAGGCAATCAGGCAATCATCCAGCGCCTTTTCCATCGGGATCGAGCGGCTCATGGCGGAAGCATCCCCGCCCTCGGCCAGCAGCCATTTACCAGCTGTCTGCACGCCCGCTTCCTCAAGCAAATAGCGCAAAGGCACACCGGTATATTCGACGTTGTGGATCATCCCGTGGGTATACTGCACCCCGTCCATCTGCGCGCCGCGCCATTCCATGCCGGAATTCGCGGCGCATTCCAGAAAATAGGTGCGGTTTTCGCGCGGGAACCGCAGCAGGTCTTGCAAGGTGAAGATCAGCGGGCGATCCACCAAGCCATTGATCATCAAGCGGTATTTTGCAGGATCAACTTGGGCAGCGCCTGCGTGGTGGCGCTCGAAACACAGACCATTCGGGGTGATGGTGCCATCCAACTGATGCAGCGGGGTGAAATTGATCGCGGTGGTCGCATCCGGCGTCAGCCAAGCAACCGGTCGGCGCAAAACATCGGCCTCATATTGCGAGGGCATGCCATAGGGCGCGTTATCGACCGGATCACCCAGATTACGCCGCCAGGGCTGCATTTCGGTGATTTCAGCCTCGCCAGCAACAGCAGACTGACCCGCAACAACAGTACCACCAACGGCAATACCGGACGCAAGGAACCCACGCCGCGTTGTCTTATGGTCAGTCTTTTCTATCACTCAGCCCCCTCTCATTCGCAAGTAGAGCAGTTTGTTCAGAACCTCGTTATTATTGTTGTTTCAAGTGGCGTCACTCGATTACGCCCCCGTTACTTTAACAGATGTATTCGGATCCAGCTGGATGGTGCCTTGGCGTTTGACATAGCTTTCGACCACGTCCCAGATTTCCGGCCCTTCAGTGCCTTCGCGCACCGATGCCCAGCCAGCAACCACATAGGTTTTGGCCGGATCAACCGCCTCGCCGGTTTTCAAAACTGTCATGTTGGTCAGACGCT
>JAFLKA010000358.1 GCA_022712735.1 Marinosulfonomonas sp.
CCATAAACAACACCTGGTACAAGCCCTGCACGACGCGCTTGACGGGCGGCCCCCTTGCCTGTCCCCGTGCGCTCGTTGGCGATAAGATCTGGGATCTTTTTAGCCATAATAATTCTCCTAGGTTAGTGCGGGCTCCTCCAAGGGTGTAGTCCCGCGTGAAGACGCGCGTATAGACGGGAATTGGGGGGAATGGAAGGGGGATTTTCTGCGACTGCCTGCATATGCATAACTGCCGGACATTGCTAGGGTTAAGACCTACTAATCCAACGCCTGGCTTTGGCAGTTGCTTTGGCCCCTCCCCCATGCCACATGCAAGATATGTCAATTTTAGCCGCCGCCCGCCTATCCCGCTCCACGCTGTTTGCTTTTGCCGCCGAGGGCGTTTTCTGGGGCGCATTCGCCGCCCTTGTTCCGGAACTAAAAGCGCAGATCGGTGCATCCGATGGCGAGTTTGGCACCGCAATGCTGTTTACCGCCGTTGGTGCCGTATCGGCGATGTGGCTGGCACCCAAGTTCGACGCACTATTGGGGCGACGGGCAATGGCTGCTGCGGCCGTGTTATTGGCAATATCCTTTCTGTTCCCCGCGCTGACATCATCGTTTTGGCTGTTCACGATATTGATGGTTGTTGCGGGCGCCACTGCGGGCCTGTTGGACGTGGTTATGAACGCACGCGTATCGGTGATCGAGGGGGCACATAACACATCACTAATGAACCTGAACCACGCGGTATTTTCGCTAGCCTATGCCGGAGCAGCGCTGGCAACAGGAATTGCGCGCGAGGCCCGGATCACACCCTGGGTAGTTTTCATTGGTATTTCCGCGTTGGTATTATTCATTGCCCCCCTGATGATACAAAACAAAACCGCGCCCAGTCCCGAACCAAAACCGCAGTCGGCGGGCCACGGGCTAAACCACGTCATGATCTGGGGCGGGTTGATCGTTCTTATCGCATTCATGGCGGAAAACGCGACCGAAGGCTGGTCGGCCCTGTTCATTGAGCGCGATTTGAACGGTCGCGCAGCACAGGGCGCACTTGGCCCTGCAATTCTGGGTCTAACGATGGGCATCGGGCGATTGGCTGGCCAGCTTATTACCGAACGCCTGAAAGAGGTGATCGTTATCAAATACGCATCTGCATTGGCCGCTTTGGGCACATTGATTGCAGCATTCGCGCCAACGCCGCTGGTTGCTTATCTGGGGTTCGGGTTGGCGGGCTTCGGGGTCTCGGTGATTGCGCCGATGGCGTTTTCAATTGTTGGACAGCATTTTGAAAAGAACATGCGCGCCTATGCGATCTCGCGGGTTGCGGTCCTCGGGTATTTCGGGTTTTTCATTGGCCCGCCCCTGATGGGCTGGGTTTCAGAAGTCGCCGGATTACGGGCCTCGTTTGTCAGTATCGCGGTGGTGTTGGCATTTGTTCCGCTCTGCCTATTCTATCTGAATAGAAACGCACGGAACGACTAACTCCATTCCCCTGCAAACCCCTTGGGCACCAGCAGCACATCCTTATCCAGTCCTTCAACCGATTTGCGCCCGCACAGCGCCATCGTCAGGTCCAGTTCGCGATGGATCACCTCAAGCGCTTTGATCACGCCTTCTTCGCCCATCGCGCCCAGCCCATAGGTATAAGCGCGGCCAATGTAGGTGCCCTTGGCCCCCATCGCCATCGCCTTCAGCACGTCCTGACCAGACCGGATGCCGCTGTCAAAATGCACCTCGACCTTGTCGCCAACCGCCTCAAGGATTGGACCCAATGCGCGGATCGCACTTAACGCGCCGTCCAGTTGCCGCCCGCCGTGATTTGACACGATAATCGCATCCACGCCAACCTTGGCGGCCATTTTAGCGTCCTCGACATCAAGGATTCCCTTCAGGATCACCTTGCCACCCCACATCTTTTTGAACTGGGCAATGCGCTTCCAGTCTAGCGATTGGTCAAAGGCCTCGGCGGTCCATTCAGACAATGACGACGGGTCTGTCACCCCTTTGGCGTGGCCAACAATATTGCCAAATTCACGCCGCTTGGTGCCCAGCATGCCAAGGCCCCATTGCACCTTGGTCATCATGTTGGCGATGGATTTTACCGTCAGTTTGGGCGGGGCGGACAGACCGTTTTTCAAATCCTTGTGGCGTTGCCCCATCAGTTGCAGATCAACCGTGATCACAATCGCCGAGCAATTCGCCGCCCGCGCCCGATCAAAAAGCCGCTTCATAAAATCATCGTCCTTCAGGGTGTAGACCTGAAACCAGAACGGTTTTGTAGTATTCTCGGCCACATCCTCGATTGAACAAATCGACATCGTCGACAGGGTAAACGGCACCCCGAATTTTTCGGCTGCTTTGGCGGCCTTGATCTCGCCATCCGCGCATTGCATCCCCGTTAAACCCACAGGCGCCAACGCCACAGGCATCGACACATCTTCGCCAATCATCTGCGTTGCCGTGCTGCGATTGGTCATGTCCACAGCCACCCGTTGGCGCAGGCGGATCAGGTCAAAATCGGATGTATTCTCACGAAAGGTCTGTTCCGTCCAACTGCCGCTTTCGGCATAGTCATAGAACATCTTGGGCACGCGGCGTTTGTAAATCTTCTTTAGATCAGCGATTTCTGTGATAACGGCCATCGTGCTTGCTCCTCAAGGTGTATCACCCAACATATGCCGCCAATCCCGCGCATATTTCAAGGGGTCTAAATCGTATCCACCCGTCCCGCGTATACCTCAACGATGTGCTCATCCGCCTTGGCTGCCAGTTCCGCAATCTCGCGGTTTTGCTCCTCGGACAGCACCCCAGCCTCGGGCGCATTGGCAATTGACGCAAGCGCTGCATCCCGCGCTGCTTCAAACGCGCCGCGTCGGCCTGATGCCTCGTAGTCATCACGCCCATCCCGTTGAAATACCTGCGGGATAAACTGGTCCCGACATTCGCTAACCGTATGGTCACTGTCCAGAAAATGCCCGCCTACACGGATGGATGACAGCTCGTCCCAGTTCAAACTGGCCTCGGTAATGTCAGGCGAGCGCATGAACCGGCGCACCATCGCGCCAACCTCGTTATCCAGCACCGCCTGCACTGGCGAAAACACGGTGGCGCATTCCAACTGACCAATCCCGCCCAGAATATCCGCGCCTGACAATGCCACATTCTGCATCAGCATCGCACGTTCCGCCATCGACTGGTGATCCGTATCCGGCGTGTCCGAGCCTGAGCCATATGTATGCGCCATCATCCCGAAGCTTTTCATCAACTGGATCGACATGTTGGCGGCCTGCATCGCCTCAACTGATGACTGCAACGCGGACCCTGTGCGCATATCCAGCGTGAACATCAGCGGCGTGGCGATCACCGGCGTGCCGGGGGCAAGGATATGCGCCATCACCGTCATCCCCAGTATTTCCGCCGCCGCCATCAGCGCCATCGCGGGCACTGACAAAGGTGCTGTGCCACCGGCGGAGGGCAAGGAACAGGCATGGATCGGCACGCCGTATTTGCCCGCCTGAATAATCACCTCGGTGTCCATGTATTTGAACTCCAGCGGGGTGAAGGAGCAGGTGATCACACTGGTTGATGGCCGCGCCCGCAACTCATCCTCGCCCCCCGCTGCAATCGCCGCGATTTTCATCAGGTATTCGATATTTTCCTTTTGATACGGTTGCATCCAAACGTGTTTATGGGTGTTGGCGCTGATCGTGGCATAGGCGTGAATATCCGCTGTCACCTCAGGCACCCCATGCACAAACGGATGCGCGATAAACCCAATCTGGTCCAGATCATTGGCCACGGCGGCAATCTCGCCCGCAGCCGTCAAATCCATGTTGCGATAACTGGCGTCACGCGGGTCCACATATCCATGCCCGCCAGTGCCTGTGCGCAGGATAAAGCCCTTGTCAGGGCGCGGCACCTGCATATCAAATTCCGGCAATTTGCCCGCAAACAACGCCGATTTCGGTGTTGCCACCAGCGCCTCCTCAACCAGTTCGCGCGGCAAACGAATACGCCCCGCCTCGCTGCCTTCCTTGGCCCCAGCTTTCAGAAACGCCGCTTTGGCGACGGGATGCACCACTACCACGCCGTAATCCACCAACAGTGCGAAGGTGCGTTCCCGCATGTAAGCCATCCGGTCGGCGTCCAGAAATCCGAAGGTTGGGCGCGTCGCAAAGGTGCTGTCCATCGAGAACGCATCGGCTGGTTTAATGGTCTTTGGCGGGTTCTTGCGCCCGCGCCGTTTGGGCCGTGTGGTGGGGTTGCTGTCAGTCATGTCCATACCTCCTGAAAACTCAGTTTCGATATGGCACACACCGTTTTGCGCTCACTGCCTGCCGACTTGAGCGAGGTCAGGCTAGCTGCAATTCATCGTGCACTCAAGAAGTTTCCAGCGCCCAGAGCGTAGCTGCCCCGTCATATAGCCTGCGCATGATCTCCATTTCGGAAACCCCCAACCGCGCAGATGGCGATATATCAACCAGCCCGTCCGCTCCCGCATCTGAATGCTCGCCTCCTGCCCCGCGCACAGCTAGGCCAAGGTTTTTAGCCTCAAGAGTAACCCGATCCAAATCCGTGCCACCCTTGGTCAGACGCGGTAGCTTCATATGCAAGCTAGAGCGCATACCCGCCCCCAGATTTGTCGGACAAGACGCCACCGCGCCGTATTTGTCCGACATGGCAAAGTCCGGCAACAGCCCCTCTAGAATCTCAAGCCCGCTGTGCAAACGCCCAAACAGTGCATTCAGATTGCCCCCTGTCTGCATCGACATGATGCGCAAGTGGTCCTCTTCGCCGACCCAGACCAGAAAACCCTGATCCGCCGACACATACATGCCGCGCCCATAGGGCCAATCGCCGGAAATGCCTGCCACGTTCAGATATTTGTCGTTGCTCATGTCCTTGAACATCTGATGCGCGGCGACGCGGCGGTCGTATTCCGCGCCATCAATTTCATAAGGCGAGCCCGGCGTGATCGACAGATACTGGCCTCCAAATTCGGGGTTCTCGGCCAGCTTGGCAAAAGCCGCAGCGGCCACGTCCTCGAATGCCACCCGCTGATCCTTGCTCATCGCACCTGGCAGCGGGAAAGACGCCACATTACGCGCCACCCGCACCCGCATCGAGACCTCTTTCAGCTTGGCATCAATCGCGCCCAGATCGCAAACCTGCGCCGTCGTGTCCCAATCATGCGGCTGGGAAATGGCTATGTCGTCAGGAATGCCGTGAAAGTCGCGGATCAGCTTATCAAAAAATGGCGCGAAATCATCGTAATCATCAGGTGCCATCGCATAGGCCCCCATATTACTATTGGGATTTTCCATCCCCGAGGCAATGATTTTGCGTAGCCTTTGTTGCAGCGGGGCATCCAGCCCCTTGTAATACGCCGCATCAAAATGGCGGGCCATCAGATTGTCAGGGTTGGATTGCTTGATTCCAGCTATCCGCGCAATAAGTTGCTCGTCCGTCATGGTTGCTCCTGTTTATCTGGCGCGCCTCTGTTCTTTTAGCCCCGATGCGCCCCGTCCGATAGCGTTTTCACAAACGCCAGCACATCGGCCACGCTGTCACCCGCCGCAATCCGGCTGATAATAGCCGAACCAACAACCGCGCCGTCGGCCACTTTGGCGACTGCTTCGGCTTTGTCCGGCGTGTTGATGCCAAAGCCGACAATTACCGGCAAATCAGTTTTCGCCTTGATCCGCGCCACTTCGGGGCCAATGTCGGCGGCGTCTGCCTCGGCAGCCCCCGTGATGCCGTTGATTGACACATAATACAGAAACCCCGAGGTGTTTTGCAGCACCTTGGGCAGGCGTTTGTCATCCGTGGTAGGTGTGGCCAGCCGGATAAAGTTCAGCCCAGCTGCCTGTGCCGGAATACACAGTTCGCTGTCCTCCTCAGGAGGTAAATCAACGATGATCATGCCGTCGATACCGGCTGCCTTGGCATCCACCAGAAACGTATCAACGCCGCGATTGTAGATCGGGTTGTAATACCCCATCAACACAATCGGCGTCACGTCATCCCCCTTGCGAAACTCCCGCGCCAATTCCAGCGTGCGCTCAAGCGTCATACCTGCTTTCAACGCCCGTTGCCCCGCCAATTGAATGGTCGGGCCATCCGCCATCGGGTCGGTAAACGGCAAGCCCAGTTCGATCACGTCGACACCAGCCGCCGGTAAGCCTTTGACGATTTCAAGCGAGGTGTCAAAATCCGGATCACCCGCCATAATATAGGACACGAATGCCTTTTTACCGCTTGCGCGCAGTTCTTCAAATTTGCGGTCAATTCGTGTCATGACGTCCCCTTTGTCTGTTCCATGCGGTTTGGGCTAAAACGCACGTAAAATCAATGCCCCGCTTGACGTCGGTACGATTGCCGCCCTACATGCGGCAATATTCTACAAAGGGATCAGACCATGGGCTTTAAGATGGGTATCGTTGGAATGCCGAATGTCGGCAAATCCACGTTGTTTAACGCGCTAACACGAACCGCTGCCGCACAGGCTGCGAATTTCCCGTTTTGCACGATTGAACCCAACGTTGGCGAGGTCGGCGTGCCAGACGCGCGGCTGGATACCTTGGCCGAAATCGCTGGCTCTGCCAAAATCATCCCGACCCGCATGACCTTTGTCGACATCGCGGGCCTTGTCAAAGGCGCCTCCAAGGGCGAAGGGCTGGGCAACCAGTTTCTGGCCAACATCCGCGAGGTGGACGCGATTGCCCATGTGCTGCGCTGTTTTGAAGATGGCGATGTCACCCATGTCGAGGGGCGGGTTGACCCTGTGGCCGATGCCGCGACCATTGAAACCGA
>JAFLKA010000309.1 GCA_022712735.1 Marinosulfonomonas sp.
CGCCTGATCGGCAAGGCCATTTTGGCGTTGATGGCTGTCGGGATAGTTTTGCGGATTATCGGGACGATTTTGATCAGTATTTTCCATGCAATACTGACCAACACGCCCAAACCCAGTTTTCTGATTGACGAGCGCGACCGCGAAATTGAAGTGCAGGCCCTAAAGGTTGGTAACAATTTCACGTTTTTGGGCATGGTGTCGGCATTCATTGCTCTGGCAATGGGCTGGAGCGTTTTTGCGGTATTCCAGATCATCATTGGGGCTTGCGCGGTTAGCGCCTTGGCCGAGGTGGCCACCCAGTTCGTTCTTTACCGTCGGGCGGCGTAACAATGGCCAAGATCAATGTTTCTAATAACATTCGGCGGCTTCGGTTTGATGCAGGCGAGATGACCCAGAAACAACTGGCGCAAATGGCGGGGGTCACACGGCAAACCATCGTGGCGATCGAAAATGCCAAATACGCACCATCGCTGGAGCTTGCGTTTATGATTGCGCAGGCTTTTGATGTGCCACTGGCCGAGGTGTTCGTTTTCGAGCCGCCTAAAATCTGACACAAAAAAGCACGCTTGCGTGAGATTTTGACACATATATGGATATTCTATCCAGACGTGTTCATATAAAGTTAACGGAACTAAAATATGGCCCTGAAGAATGACTTTGGGCCTTGAAAACACGGCAACCATGCCTATCTTGATGTTAAGCCTATAAACATCACTACAATTAGGGGGGCAAGAAACATGAGCAATTATACCAATCTACCCGCGCCGTCACCGGAGCAGGGGCTGAACAATTACCTTCGGAGTATCCGCAAATTCCCAATGCTGGAACCAGAAGAGGAATATATGCTGGCCAAAAGCTGGGTCGAGAACGAGGACACCGATGCAGCCCACAAGCTGGTCACCTCGCACCTGCGCCTCGCCGCCAAGATCGCCATGGGGTATCGTGGTTATGGATTACCGCAAGCCGAGGTGATTTCCGAGGCCAATGTCGGCCTGATGCAGGCGGTGAAACGGTTTGACCCTGAAAAGGGGTTCCGGTTGTCGACCTATGCGATGTGGTGGATCCGCGCCAGCATTCAGGAATTCGTGCTGCGGTCGTGGTCACTGGTGAAACTTGGCACCACGTCAGCCCAGAAAAAGCTGTTCTTTAACCTGCGCAAGGCCAAGGCCCGTATCGGGGCGTTGGAAGATGGCGATTTGCGGCCCGAAAATGTGAAGCGGATTGCCACTGATTTAGGGGTGACCGAGGCCGAGGTGATCTCGATGAACCGGCGGATGTCGGGCGGGGATGCGTCGCTGAATGCGCAAGTTGGATCAGATGGTGAAGGCACCATGCAGTGGCAGGACTGGCTGGAAGACGAGGATGCCGATCAGGCTGGTGATTACGCCGAAAAGGACGAGCTGGACGTGCGCCGTGAGTTGCTGGTCGAGGCGATGGATGTGCTGAATGATCGTGAGAAGGACATTCTGGAACAGCGCCGTTTGAAGGATAAGCCGGTAACGCTTGAGGTGTTGTCGGGGCAATATGATGTGTCACGTGAACGCATTCGCCAGATCGAGGTTCGGGCGTTCGAGAAAATCCAGAACCGGATGCGGGATTTGGCCAAGGGCAAGGGCATTATGGTGCCGGCTTAGCCTTTGGATCAGGGATTGCGCCGCGCTACGCGCGTCGCCCCAAGGCGCTGCCCCCTGACGGGGACAGCGCCTTTATTATGCCTGCGGCGCAGGTATTCTTGGCAAGAAGAAATGAGGGAGCGTTTTGGCCCATTGACCCGAATCGTGGCTTTGGTTTATTAATTGAACAATCGTTCAATAACAGACTGGAGCCACCATGTTTAACGCAGTGATGAATTTCGATCTGGGCGAAGATGTGAATGCCATCCGCGATATGGTGCATCGGTTCGCGCAAGAGCGGATCAAGCCGATGGCGGCGCAAGTAGATCTGAGCAACGAATTCCCCAACGAGCTGTGGCGCGAGTTTGGCGAGATGGGGTTGCTGGGGGTGACCACGCCGGAAAGATACGGCGGTGCGGATATGTCCTATCTGGCGCATGTTGTGGTGGTCGAGGAAATTGCGAGGGCGTCGGCCAGTATCAGCCTGTCATATGGGGCGCATTCCAATCTGTGCGTCAACCAGATCAAGCGCAACGGTACCGAAGAGCAGAAGCTGAAGTTTTTGCCAAAGCTGATTTCGGGTGCGCATGTCGGGGCCTTGGCGATGTCCGAGGCGGGGGCCGGATCGGACGTGGTTTCGATGCAGCTGAAGGCCGAGAAGAAGAACGGCTATTACACCCTGAACGGCACCAAGTTCTGGATCACCAATGGGCCGGACGCCCACACGGTTGTGGTTTACGCCAAGACCGATCCTGCGGCCGGTGCGCGTGGTATCACGGCGTTTATTGTTGAAACAGACGCGAAGGGTTTTTCCACCAGTGAGCATTTTGACAAGATGGGCATGCGCGGCTCCAACACCTCCGAACTGATTTTTGATAACGTTGAAGTGCCGTTTGAAAATGTGCTGGGGGAAGAGGGGCGCGGGGTGGCCGTTTTGATGTCCGGTCTGGATTACGAGCGCGTGGTTCTGAGCGGCATCGGCACCGGCATCATGGCGGCCTGTATGGACGAGGTGATGCCCTATGTGGCCGAGCGCAAACAGTTCGGCAAACCCATCGGTGAATTTCAGCTGATGCAGGGTAAAATTGCCGATATGTATACTGCGATGAACTCGGCCCGCGCCTATACCTACGAGGTCGCCAAGGCCTGTGATCGCGGCGAAGTCACCCGACAAGACGCGGCGGCTTGTGTGCTCTATGCGAGCGAGCAGGCGATGGTGCAATCGCATCAGGCGGTGCAAGCGATGGGCGGCACGGGGTATATGAACGAAAGCACGGTTTCGCGGCTGATGCGGGATGCCAAGCTGATGGAGATCGGCGCGGGTACCAGCGAGATCAGACGGATGCTGATCGGGCGCGAGTTGATGGGGGCGATGGGGTGAGGTTAGCCCAGACGAATTTTTCGAGACCCATTGGTCAGGGTTTTGCGCGCGGCTTCTTCCAGCACGTCATCCATCCACTGGTTGATCGAACTCGCATTGGCCGCCGCCGCTTCGGTAATCAGGCGGTGATGGGCGGGGGTGGTGCGAAAGGCCAGTTTTCCGGAATAGGGTTTCTCCGGATCAACGCCATCTTTGGCGCACCAGTCAAGGTAGTCGTCAACACTGTCGTGAAAAGCGGTTTCAAGCTCATCAACAGATGCTCCGGCGAAATGGATTGTATCGCGGATGCCTTCTACAACACCGTGAAACAATCGGTCGTCGGATTCAGACCAGATGGTCGGGGAATATCCTTTGTAGGTTTTCATGGTTTTATTCCGGCTCTTTTCAGGAAGCTGCGCAGGGTGACAACAGCACCTTTGTCAGTGTTTGGATTTGGGTGCGGGCGGTGCAAGGTTATGCGCTCATCATTCAGCTTGATGCGGACCCGCGATCCACTGCCTTCGGATATATCTGCGTCAAAAGCGATAAGCATGGTTTCAATGTCTCTCCAGCGAATAGAGGCCGAGGTTGGTGATTTGAATATGGCATCAAGGGTTTTTTGGTGTTTTGTGCGTGACATACATGACCTCTACAATTTCATTGTTGAGGGTCGTGCACATCATGCGCATCAACCGATTAAACGAAATATAGTATCAAAATACGATATCGTCAAGGGGGTTGCCAAATGCGCCTGAATTCTTCTGCCATCCCATCCTCAGAAACCTTCCAGACCAACCGCAAGAACCACCTTGAGGCGCTGAAAACCATCTCGGATGTTGCCGCAGCAGCTGCGCTTGGGGGCAATGAGCGGTCCCGTGAACGGCACCTGTCGCGGGGCAAGATGTT